>CALDGV010000433.1 GCA_937941745.1 uncultured Prosthecobacter sp.
ATAGGTCACGTTTTTGATTCCCAAGCGCACCGCGCAGCGTGCGTTGCCTGGAACATCGAAGTAGTTGCCGCCACGGCACACCGGGCGCGACACGCTGCGCTGCTCCGCATTTTCATAATGCACATCCTCATGCCCGCCCTTGGGATCGAAGTGGTCGATGACGAACTCCCACACGCCACCGCACATGTCGGCGAGGCCGAAGCCGTTGCGGCCTTTTTCGCCGTAGTGATCCACCGGCGACACAAACGCGAATCCATCGCTCCACGGCACTTTCGCGAGCGGCCACGCCTTGGTGCGTCCTGGCAGGACATCCATGCTGGAGATGTTCAGCCTGCCCTCGCCCGCCTCGATCTCATTACCCCACCAGAAGTAGAGGCTCTCCCTGCTGCCACCGCGACAGCCGTATTCCCACTCCGCCTCGGTGGGCAGGCGGTATTCCATGTCCTCCGTCAGCCGACCCGCCTTGCGCTCGCGTTCCGTCAGCCACTGGCAAAACGCCTTCATGTCGTTGTAGCTCACGCACACGACGGGAAAGTCATCACGATTTGGGAAACCCCAGTTTGGATCGCGCCAGCTTTTGCCTTTCATCGACTTCCACGGATGCACCACGCTGGTCGTGAGGTGATAGCCGTCCCATTCGGGATCAAACACCTGCGTCTCGCCGCCAGGCTTCTCCGCATCGGTCACGAAGCCGGAATCCTCCACAAACCGTCGAAACTGCCCCACGCTGACCTCGGTGCGTCCCATCCAGAAGCCGTTCCTCACACGCGTCAGCCGGGGCTTCTCGCCTTCGAAGGACTCGCGCGAGGTTCCTGGCTGCGCACCGCCTTCGATGCCGGTGGCCCAGGCCTTCTCCTCCGGCGTGCTGCCCATCATGAACTCGCCCGGGGGAATGAAAACGACTTCCAACGGCACGCCACCGAGGTCGAGTGTCTTTACGGCACCTTTGGCGGGTTCAACGGCCTGTATTACCGACACGGAAGAAACCAGCGAGGCGATCGTGAAGATGCGGATGAGGTTCATGGTGGGTTTCATTTTTCGAGGGTCCACTTCACCGCGTTCACCAGCAACCGGCGCACATCAGCGATCCGCATGTCTTCCGGCGCACCGAGGCTGGTGTAAAAGATGCGGGCCTTGTTCGGACCGTAGCTGCGAGTCCAGGCGACCGGCTGCGGAGGTGTCGAAGCTCCAGCACCGGCGGTGCCGATGAGGATGGGCGTGGCATCGGCGGCGAGCGGCAACACTTTGTAGAGCGATTGATACCCACGGATGTTCGCGGCGTTCACGCCATCGAGCAGCGCTGTTTTGATGCCGTCGATGGCGCTGACGGTGTAAGGCAGCCCTTTGGTCTCGTAACCGGCGTTTTCACCACCGAGCACATCGTGCGTGAACTCCGGCCAGATGGTCAATCCGGCATCGACGGTGTCCTTGGGTCGCGGAATGAAGGCATGGTTCGCCGTGCGGATGCCGAGAAGCGGCTTGCCGGCATTCAAGTGAGCGCGGACGGCATCCATCTGCTCCTGGGGCAGAAAGCGACGGCGTGAGAAGAGGATGAGCAGATCCGCGTCCTTCAACGCGGCGACGAGGCCTTCAAAGTGATGCTTCACGGGCTTGTCACCAACCACGACGGTGACCTGATGGCCTTGCGGGCGCAGCTCGTTGGCCGCGAAGGCATTCATCGAGTTCACCGCATCGTAATTGTCCGGCTCCTCGACGGCCATGATGACGATGTTGGCCGCGTGGGAGGTGATGATGAGGCTGCCGAGCAGCGTGAGGGCGATGAGGATGTATTTCATGATGCATGACGGGCGGGCGCAAACCGTCCGCTCCTTGAAATGAGTTGAATGCTCAGCCAAACAGCGCCTTCACCGGCTGCCCGCGATCCGTGATCGGCACGGGGCGGTCGCCGTCGTAGAGTTCTTTGGACGGATTGATGCCGAGGTCGGCGAGAATGGTGGCGAAGAGGTCGGGGACACCGCAGGGATTCTCGACGGGCTTTTTGCACTCATCATCGGTCACGCCCCACGCTCCGCAGTGCTGCAATCCGCCACCCGCGAGAACCACGCTGAACGCGCTGCCCTGATGCCCGCGTCCGCCACCGCCATCGAAGGCTGAAGGCCGGCCGAACTCCGTGTTCACAACGATGAGCGTCTTGTCGAGCAGTCCGTGGGCCTTCAGATCGGTGATCAGCGTGCTGAGCGCCTGGTCGAGATCCTGGATGAGCACGTGCTGCTTGAGCTGGCCCTGGTTGTGCGTGTCCCAGCCGGTACCGTTGACGAAGTTGAGGTTGTGCGAGACTTCGATGAAGCGCACGCCGCGCTGGATGAGACGACGCGCCAGCAGGCAGCGCTGCCCGAACTCGCTGCCGTAGGCGGTGCGCAGTTCCCCCTTCTCCGATTTCAAATCGAACACCTGCATGAACTCCGGCCCGGCGAGATGCAGGCTCTCTTCCAATGCGGTGTCGTATTCCTGCAGGATGGGACTGGAGCGCAGTTGCTTCGCGCTTTGACGCATGGTGCCCAGCAACTGCTCGCGACGACTCTGGCGCGGATCGAGAATGTTTTCAGGTCGCTTCAACCCAGCGGGACCGGCCTCGGTGTCGAGCAGGTAGAGGAATCCGGCCTTCGCGCCGAGGAATCCGGGGCCGCGTGAGAAGTTTGGATAACCGATGAGCACATACGCGGGCACGCCTTCAGCGGCGGCACCACGCTCGTGGGCGATGATGGAGCCGAGCGAAGGATAAACGGTCGTGCCGCTGACATTTCTGCCGGTGTGCATGCGGTTCGACGCGGCGGCATGTTCATCAATCACATCGTGGTTCACGGTGCGCATCGCCGTGATGTGCTCCATGAGCTTCGCGCAGCGGGAAAGGTGCTCGGTGACGTTCACACCGGGCACGGAGGTGTCGATGCTCGGGTAATAACTGCCGGCCTTTTTCGCCTTGGCATCGCCCACCGCTTTTGGGTCCCAGGTGTCCACCTGCGCCGCGCCGCCGCCCAGCCAGATGTGAATGCAGTGCTCCGCCTTCCCCATCGGGAAATGCGCCACATGCGCCGCCTCCTTGGCCATCAGGGCGAGTTCAGCATGGGCCGCGACACCAGCGGCACCGGCGAGTTTGAGGAGGGAACGTCTTTTCATGAGGAAATCAGCAAGGGGTTAAAGGGTTCACGGCAGATGCACAAACTCCGGTGAGTTCAGCACGGCCCAGAGGACGTCCTCCAGGCGCTCGCGCCATTCGGGGCGGAGGGCGGTGGTGGGCGGATTGCCTTCGCGGGCGCGTTTTTCGAGTTCGATCTTGATGCTGTTGGCTCCGGCGGAGAGGTGGTTCGACCAGGCGACATACTTCAGCGGCGGCAGCTTCACGGGCGGCGGACGTTTGCCTTCAGGCAGGATGCGCTCTTTGAAACCCGGACGGAGCATTTCGACCAAGTTGCGGCGTTCGGCGTCGGTGGGATGGCGGGTGAGGAGGCGGAGGAAGATTTGATCCACCAGCCGCGACTCATCGAGTGTCTCATCCAGCGCGAACGCGGTGATGGCGCTTTTTTCATCCAGCGTGCTGACCCAGCGGCCCAGCGCTCCATTCGCCAGGATGGCGGGCTGGCGCACGTTGGCGGCGGTTTCGCGCACGCTCTTCGGCTCCTGACGGGAGGGACGCCAGCCAAAGTTTTCCAGCACGTCCACGATGATCTGCGCCTTCGGAAGGGCGAGGCTGGGGCGGTCGCGCTCGTTGGAGAGCGAGGTAAACTCCCACGCACGGCGCGGATGGCCGAGGCTGATCATGGCGCTCTCGGACTGCGTGCCGTCGTTGTCCATCGTCAGCTCCTCGGAGTCGAGATCCTTGCCGACGGCGGCAAAGAGCGAGTCCACGATCTGCTCGGCGGTCATGCGGCGAGGCAGCGGGGCGGCGAAGTCGGGTGTGGCACCTTTTTCGAGCGAACGCGGGCGGCGCTGATAAGCCTCCGAGTTCAGAATGCGGCGCTCCAGGTGCTTCATGTCGTAGCCGTGCGCCACGAAGTCACGCGCCAGCCACTCCAGCAGCGCAGGATGCGTGGGCTTGGAGGCCTCCCAATCGTCCACGGGCTCGACAAAGCCGCGTCCGAGAAACTGCTTCCACACGCGGTTCACGATGACCTGTGCAAAACGCTCGTTGTGCGGCGAGGTGATGAGCGCGGCGAGCTGCGCACGGCTGTCGTTGCTCTTGTGAGACGCGGCACCTTTCTCATCGGCCATCAGCGTTTTCTCAAAGAGCGCGGGCCAGCCGGGGGAGACCTTTTCGCCGGGCTTCAGCGTGATCTCGATGAGCGGCTTGCGCCCTGCGAAGGTGCTCATGGGCACGGAGGAAGTCTCCGGCAACGTGATCTCCTTGCGGTTCAGCATGGCGGCCATCGCAAAGAGGTCGCGCTGCTTTGAGGCGTGATACGGCGAGTCATGGCAGCGCGCACAAGTCATCTCCTGGCCCAGAAACGCGGTGCTGAGGATGTGCGCCTTCGCGGCCATGGGCACATCGTTTTGCGCGGCGAGGGAGAAGCCCGCCGGACCGCCCGCGAGCACGCCGCCCTCCATCATGATCAGCTCGGTGACAAAGCGGTCCATCGGCAGGTTGCCACTCAGCGCCTCGTGAATCCAATAACGGAACGGGCCGGAGTTGTTCAGGCTGGGCTTGAGGATGTTCGGGTTCTCCGCCAGCACGTCCTGCCAGTAGGCGGTCCAATGGTCAGCATGACGCGGATCATTCAGCAACCGGTCAATCGCACGCGCGCGGCGCTGCGGAGAGTCCTCGGCGAGGAAGGCGGCCACTTCCTCCGCGCTTGGCACCACGCCGACGGTGTCGAGCGTGACCCGGCGCAGAAACTCGAGGTCATCGGTGAGCGGCGCAGGCTCGATCTTCTTTCCAGCACTCGCATACGATGCGTCCTGCGCGATCCAGTCGGCGAGCACCTTGCGATGCGCTTCGGAGAGCGGATCGCCCTTCGGCGGCATGATTTCATCGCCCGCGTCGGGATGAATGAGGCTGATGAGGCGGCTCTCGGCCGGTTTGCCGGGAACGATGGCCGGATCGCCCGATTCACCGCCTTTCAGCGCGGCTTCGAGCGTGTTCAGGCGCAGACCGCCCTTCGCCTTCTCCTCGTGGCAGCGATAGCAGTTTTCCGCGAGGATCGGCTTGATCTGCTTCTCGAAATCAATGCCTCCAGCCGCCTTCGCGCTTGCTGCATTGGCCTTGGACCAGGATGCGGCGAGCAACGCATCAATGCCTTCGGCGCTTTTCAGCGCTGGTTTGGCCGCGATAACGTTTTTCGCCTCAGCGTGACGCTTGTTCCAGTAGTCGTCCTGCTTCGCTCGCAGGGCCAGGCGACGCTCCTGATCGAGCTGCGTGTAAAAAGCGAGACGTTCCTTTCGATAGGCGTCCCAACCTTCATCGGTGAGCGGCACGACACGCTCCGAAGGCGTGAAGAGAACCTGCTGCCCATCGGCGGTGCGCAGGCTGAGACCCGTCTCGCCCAGCGTGGTGCGCACGCGGCCGTTGCCGGCGATCATTTCGAAAACATAGACGTGCGGTTTGCCATCGCTCTCGATGCTCACCCGCGTCTCACGATCTCCCGGCCCTAGCAAACGCAGCGCGGGGCCGGTGCGCTCGGCTTCGGCATGCTCCACCTCATTGTGCGCACCACCGCCCGTGTTGCCGAAGAGGATCTCGCTGATCACCTTGCCATCCATCCACAGGCGACCCTGGCCGCGCACGCGTATGAGCAGATCGTGTTTGCCCGCAGGCAGCGTGACCTCCGCCATGGCGCGAAGCAGATACGGATTGCTCCGAGCGGCGCGCACGCCGGTGTCGGTGTATTTCTGCACGATCTGGAAGAAGCCGAACACATCTTCCTCATACACATCCACCGGCTGCGGATACTGGCGCGGCCACTTCGCCGCCTTGCCGATGTTTTCGACGATCTCGACACGCACCTTGCCCTTCGGCAATCCGCCCTCCGGCAGCACCGGCGTGTAGGGCAGCACGGGATAGCGCGCGGCGATCGTCTTCTCCGGCAAAATGCCGCGATACAGCCGCACCTCGTCCATGAGGCCGTCAAAGCTCACGCTTTCCTTGCGGCCCATCGAAGTGCCGAGCCACACCTCGTCATTGTCCACCACCGGCGCTTTTTTCGTCGCGCCGCCCATGTCCCAGGCACCCGGCGCAAGTTCGCCGTCAATGTAGCCGCGGATCGACTCCGGTTTCCCAAACTCATAGGTCACCGCCACATGATGCCAGCCACTGCCGGCCGCGATGCCGCCCGTGGTCGTCCAGCGATGCCAGTCGCCCGCGTGATCGCCGTCCTTGCGGCTGCGGAAGAGGAAGCTCGGCCGCAGAAAACCGCCAGCATCCCAGAGCCGAAGGCCCCAGTTCTGATTGTTCGCGTCTTGGCCCGGATTCGACGTGCGTCCTTTGCCGAGGATATAAACATTCCCTCCCTTCGGTGCCGAGGCCGGATTCACCCAGGCCTCGATGGTGATGCTGTCGCCATTGTCGAAGTCGAAAAGGCTTTTCTCACCCGGATCCGTCACACGGATGAAGCTGCCCTTCGCCCCGCTGAAAAGCGCCGCCTTGTTGCCCTCTGGGATGTCTTTGAACTGCTTCCGCGAGGGGCCTTCCTGCCCAAACTGCACGCCGCCCTCAACCTTGCCCAGCTCCGGCTTGTCGCCATCAAACGACCACTGCGCCACCGGCACCGGATCAGCGGCCAAGGAGGCGGAAACGAGAACAGCGAGCCCGAGACATGACTTGAGGAAAAACATGCTGAGCATACGACGCTGGCAGCGTGCTTTTGACGAAGCGGACGCACTTCTTCGCAGCAGCGAAGCAGCCATTTTGTTCCGGAACATGAGCAAAGCGCTTCTGCAATGCTCCTCTCGCGGAGCGAGAGGGCTACTTTGCTTCGCAGCTCATCCCAACAACCGCGTGAAGGGATGCCCTTCGTTCTGGTCGATGCGCTCGGGCAGGCCTTTGTGGTTGTAGGTGAGTTTGGTGTGATCCAATCCGAGCAGATACATGATCGTCGCGTGGATTGAATGCACATGCAGACGGTCCTCGACGGCATACAGGCCGAGGTCATCGGTCGCGCCGTAGGTCTGGCCGCCTTTCACGCCGCCGCCGGCCATCCACATGGTGAAGCCGGTGGG
>CALDGV010000434.1 GCA_937941745.1 uncultured Prosthecobacter sp.
ATGTGTTGATGTCAGCGGTGCCAGCTATCCGAAGGAGCACCACGGCCATGTGATCACCCCCATGGAGGGCACATCACTCAAACCGCTCCTCGTCTCCTCTTCTGAAGGTCTGCCCGTCTCTCGGACTCTGTTCTGGGAACACGAAGGCAACGCCGCCGTGCGTCACGGCGACCTGAAACTCGTGCGCACCGGCCGGAACGGCCTGTGGGAACTCTACGACCTCAAAGCCGACCGCACCGAGCAGCACAACCTCGCCGACGCGCAGCCTGACAAAGTGAAGGCGCTCGCTGCCGAGTGGCAGACGTGGGCCGAACGCGCCCACGTGCTGCCTTACGCAGAAGAAGGCAAAGCGAAGAAAAAGAAGAAAGGCCCAAAGAAGGCCGCCCCATGAGCCGGCTCACTTCTTCCGCCAGATCTTCACATCATCCACCACCGCGTTGCGCGGCACGGCAAGACGCAGCGTACGCTTCGTGGGATGCGCGATTCCGGGAGAGCTGAAAGTGCCGATGATTTGGCCGTTGATCGTGACTGAGAGGGTGTCGCCGCTGATCTTCACCGTGAGATCATGCCATTTTCCGGCTTCCAGCAGATGTGGAAACGTCTTCTCCTTGCCCTTGATCGCCTGCTGCTCATCCGTCAGCTTTTGTTTGGCCTGACGGGCCTCACGGATGTCGAGACGCATGTTTCCAGTCTTCAAATCCTGAATCAGGACGTTCTTGGTGCTGATTCTCGCCGCACAGAGATGGCCTGCATGCACCTCCTTGAACTCCAGATCGGCGAAGTTCAGCCCCAGGCTGTCCTGGGCATCCTCCAACATGAAGCGCAGGCTCACCGCCCCATCGGTGAACTCCGCAGGATGCGTCACCGACACCGCATGATCCGCCTCCGCATGGATGAAGATGCGCATCGCACCATCCTTGAGATCGACCTGCTTGTTTCCCTTCGCACGGCCCTTGCTGTTCGTGCCCCAGCCGTTGCCTGGCTCGTCCTTGGCTTCCTGCGACTCGACGCGCTCAAAGTCGTCCTGAAAGAGGAGCTGACCCAGGTCTTCGGCAGCAATGACAGGGTTGAGGGACAGGGCAGTAAGGAGAAAAAGAAGGGACTTCATGGCGGCTGGGATGAACGTGAGGATCGCAGCTTACTTTCGTGAAGGCGGCGGCAGGCTTGGATCGACCTTGTTGGCTGGGACCATCAGCGGATAGGCGGCCAGTGGCTCCGGGTTCGAAGGCTCGACCTTCACCTGGATGAGGTGCAGGTTCATGCCACCAAAGGTTTCGATGCGGGTGAAGTTTTCCAAGGTGCGCCCCGTGGCCGAGGTCAGTGGCTTGTCGATGCGGAAGTAATGGCTGTCTGCGTGGAAAAGATACACCGGCTTCGGCAGCGCCTGCACCGCCGTGCGCAGCGCCGGCACGACATTCGCAAAGCCGGTGCCGCGTGGCTCAGAGCGCAGTGTTTCAGACAGCGGATTGGCCTGCATGAAAAGCACCAACGCGCGGTATTCAGGCTTCGCTGCTTCGTCAAAAGCCGACTGCATCCAGGCGAGCACCGCCTTGTCCCTCGCAAGGAATTCCGCCATCGCAGCCTCGTTGTTCTCACGGGCATTGTTGTTGCTGCCCACGACATGCAGCGTGGTGAAGAGAATGCCGCCCCGGCTCCAGCGGTTATGCTCGATGTAGGTGGCAAATTCCGGCTGCACCGAACTCTGAGAGGTCAGCCTCAATCTTGATCGGCCCAGGCTCTGATGATCGGCGGAAAAGAAGGTGCGGCGGACCACGCCGAGCCTGTCCACAGGATCAAACGCACCTGCCGCCG
>CALDGV010000435.1 GCA_937941745.1 uncultured Prosthecobacter sp.
GCCCCAGCCTCCCACGCCGAACTTGCTGACGCTCCCGCTTGCCAGTCCCGCGCCCGCCTGATACACCCAGCGCGCCATGCCCGTCTCCGCCGATCTGTTTCCTGATCTTTTCACGCCGTTCACCACCTCGGCCACCTTCAGCGCCGCCACGATTGAGGCTGTCGAAAAGACCCTCACCGAAAAGAACGGCAAATTTTAGCCTTAATCATGTCACACGATGCCTATCAAGACTCCAAAGATAAAGGAACCAGAGCTGCTGACGATAGCTCCACGAGGAAGCATTCATCCCATTGATTCATTCAATGGGGTAGCTCAATTGCACTATCAAACACAGGCAGGGAAGCTTTGGCTTGGTGATGTGATCGCTTGGCTAAAGTCGCTTCCATCTGAGTCTGTGGATTTGATTTTCGCTGATCCACCCTACAACATCAAAAAAGCTGAATGGGACGACTTTGGTACGATGCACGCCTATGTGGCGTGGTCGCGCGAATGGATAACAGAGGCAGCACGAGTGCTCAAACCAACGGGCACGATGTATATTTGCGGCTTCTCGGAAATCCTTGCTGATGTAAAGGTGAAAGTAGCGCATCTATTTTCAGGCTGCCGATGGCTGGTGTGGCACTACAAAAATAAGGCGAATCTCGGTAAAGACTGGGGCCGCTCTCATGAAAGCATCCTCCACTTTCGCAAGAGCAAGCAATTCACCTCAAACATTGATGACGTGCGTATCCCTTATGGGGCGCATACACTAAAATACCCTGATCATCCGCAGGCGGAGTCTAGCCAATATGGCAAAGGGCAAGTCTCAAAAGATCGAGATGATTGGACGCCACATCCTGGTGGTGCAAAACCCAAAGACGTCATTGAAATACCAACGACCTGCAATGGCATGGGTGAAAAAACGCCTCACCCAACACAGAAACCGGAAGAATTGCTGCGCAAGCTGGTTCTGGCTTCAAGTAACCCTGAAGATGTCGTGCTCGATCCCTTTTCAGGTTCCGGCACCACTCTCGTCGTCGCCGAACAGCTAGGCAGGCGTTGGTTGGGCTGTGACAATGCCATTCAGCATAATGAATGGGCAATCGAAAGGCTGGAGCGTGTGATCAAGAAATCCGTCGCAGAATGGATCGAGCATGATCGCCGCAACGCGCAACGGAGGGAAAGTATCCGATGACACTAAAGGAACTCATTCAACGAGCTACGGATAAGGAGCGCTTCACAAAGCTGGAAGACTTTGTCGAATTTGCCCTAGCGACCCTCGACTTTGCTTCTTCGGACCTGCAGGCGGTGATCGTCTCCCGGAATGAGCCGCATTACAACTTCTGGCAATTCAAGATCGATGGTAACTATAATGTGAGTCGGCCCATCAACTCGTCGCTCATGTACTCTGCCGGTGATGCGAGAGCAGCCTTCAAGCAGTTCATACCACTACTGACATCCATCCGCGATGCGGAGTCGAATAAACCTGTAAACAGGGATGTGTTAAACCGCACGATTTATACACTCCAGCAATGTATCGGCGTAGTCTTGGATGGATTGCCTGCTGGTAAGTCCAACATAGCACGCAAGATCAACGGTGATCTTTTTGAGCGTTTGATTCAACTGACCCTCGTTCGCTCCCATGTGCCCTGCACGACAGGGGTTATCAAAGTCCCTGTGGTGGTGGAAGGTGAGGCGGCCTTTGATGTGAACTATCAACATGATCTCGTGATCAAGCAGGGGGACTTGGTGAAGGCCATCGGATCGGTCAAAACCAGCAGCAAAGACCGGCTCGACAAAGTCTTCATGGACAAATTTTTGTTCAACCGGCTGACATCTGCCCAAGTGCCGCATGTAGCTATCTTCCTGAATGACGTTCAACGTAAAAATGCCGCAAACAAAAGAGGTTATGGAATCAGCGCCACTTTTCTCCCAGGTCACTTTAAAGCGTACACTGTGAAGCTCAATCCTCTGGATGGCGTGTATTACTTCGACATTCGTCCAAACATGCAAACAGAACCGATCTTAAAGGATCACATCCGAACCTTTGATCATTTCCTTTTTAACGATGTGTGGCGTTTCCTTGAGAATGATGGCGTGCCAGCCAAGATTGCAGAAGGGGTAGAATTCGAATGATCAGTCAGACGGCGGACATGCCTCTGCCCATCATCGATGATGACTTCCGCTGCGTGCGGCGCGGCGGCGGGTGGGTCTTTGAGGTGGCGGTGGTGGGGTGGGAGTCGCCCCAGGAGCCGAGCCTGACGTGGAAGGTGTTTCGGACCTGGAAGCGGGAGCCTGGTGGTGAAAGGCTGCGCGCCGCGAGGGCTGCGGCCATCAAACGCTACTACCGCACCTGCACGCACTGCCAGGAACTGTGCCTGCTCGGCCACATGCATGACCGGACGACCTGCCAGGGCTGCGCGGAGCGGCTGCTGGGCGTGGTTCACTGAGCCTGCCCGGCCTCCGCCTGGCGGTGGCAGGGGTGAGGTTAAGAAAAGGTTGTTGGTGGGGCGGCTTTCAGGTATCGAAAGGGCTCCCCCGAATTCATGGCGTCCTCCCGATTTTCCCGACTCGCATCAATCTGCTGGCGGCTCTGCACCGGTGCGGGCATCCCGGTGCGCTGGCAGCGGGTGGGCCGGACCTGGTGGCGGCTACATCCACGGGCGGGCGATTACCCGGAGCTGACGGGGATCCTGGAGAAGCCGGAGCGGAATCTGGTGAGCCGGCAGCGCGGGCTGTTTGGCGGGAAGTCGGACTTTGTGTATCACGAGCGCCTGGTGGTGAAGCGCTACAATGTGCGCCAGCCGACGGATGCGCTGCTGGACCTGGTGCGGCCTTCGAAGGCGACGTTTGCCTACCGGAAGGCGTGGCTGATGGAGGAGCTGGGGCTGCCGGTGGCGGCGGCGATCGCCTCGGGGGTGGCGCCGCGGAAGGGGCTGATCGAGCACTGCTACCTGATCATGCAGCGGGTGCCGGGGGCGCAGACTTACCGGGCGTTTTTTTCGACGGGCGGGGATGCGGCCCATGCGCGGACGCTGGGGGAGATGCTGGGGCGGCTGCATGCGGGCGGGCTGCGCCACCGCGATCTGCGCTGTGAGAACCTGCTGGAGGATGAGGAGGGCAGGTTCTGGTTCATCGACATGGAGGGGATCCGGGCGCAGCTGCTGCCGCGGCCAGACCGGGTGCTGCGGGATTTCCGCTCGCTGTTCCGGAACTTTCACCGCTGTGGGGCGCGGCCTGCGCCGGGGGTGCTGGCGGTGTTCTGGCGCTGCTACCTGCGCCAGCAGCCGAGGGGGAGCCGCCGGGCCTTTGTGCAGGCCCGGCAGGTGGTGTTTGGGAAGTGAGGCGCGGGCGGCGGGGCTCAGTCGAGCGCCTTGAGCTGGATGCGGCGGTATTCGAGCTGGCCGCGGTCGCCTTCGAGGCCGATGGGGCCGGTGGCGGGCAGGGGCAGGGCGGCTTCGAGGACTTCGCCGTTGCAGGTGCAGTGGGCGATGCCGTTCTTCACGGTGACTTCGATCTGGTTCCAGTCCTGGGCTTTGTAGCTTTTGAGGTCCTTGTAGGGGCCGGCGACGAGGTAGTCGCGGCACTGGAGCTGGGGCTTGCGGATGAAGATGCCGCTGTCGGCGTTCACACCGGCGCGGAATTCGAGCTTGAGGATGAAGTTCCGGGGGAATTCTTCGACGGTGTAGATCTGGCCGGTGAGCTTGTCGGCCTCGGTGGGGAAGGTGATGGTGAAGATGCCGTCCTTGGCGGTGTAAAGGCCGGCGTCGCGGGCCTCGGTCTTGCCGTCGAAGGTGGCGGTGATGGCGCCGATCTTCGGGTCTTTGCGGTCGGTCTTGGCGCGGAAGCACCAGCCGGTGAGGTCCTTGCCGTTGAAGAGGCTTTTGAAGCCGGGCTCGGGCTGCCAGTCATCGGCATGGAGGCTGGTGGAAAGGAGGAGGGAGGCGAGGAGGAGGTGTTTCATGGAGGGGCAGAGAACGGAAGCTGCGGGGCGGCTCAAGCACGCGGTGATGGAAAAGCACCGTCGGGCTGTCA
>CALDGV010000436.1 GCA_937941745.1 uncultured Prosthecobacter sp.
ATCCAGGGCGGCACCGAAGCCATCACCATCCGCGACAACACCTTCACCGAGACCCGCGGCGGCAAAAAACGCGTCGTGGTCAAACAAGGACCTGACACGAAGCAGATCGTCGTGGAGGGCAGTAAGCTGAAGGGGCTTTAGGAAGCCTGGAAGAGCGAGGGCACTTTCGTTTTGCTGACCGCATTTCCATGCTTGCCACCCAGGGCAGCCCCCCCTAGCCTCCGCGCCCATGTCCGACCAAAAATCCCCTGTGAACTGGGACGCGCTTGAGGCGAAACCCGAATTCCGCAGCCTGCTGAGCCGCAAGGCGCGCTTCATCATCAGCGCCACCGTCTTTTTCATGGCCTACTACCTGGCCCTGCCGATCCTGGTCGGCTACTTCCCCGACCTGATGAAGACGAAAATCTGGGGAGAGGTGAACCTCGCCTACGTCTTTGCCCTCTCCCAGTTCTTCATGGCCTGGATCATGGCCTTTGTGTACGTCCGCATCGCCACCGGCTGGGACAAGTCCGCCGCCAGCGTCATCAGCGGCCAGCACTGATCTTCTTCTCAAGCTTCTGCGTCCTACCAATGTCCATTTCCCTCATCATGTTCCTCGGCTTCGTGGCCCTCACGTTGCTGATCACCTTCTGGGCTGCCAAAAAGAACACTGGCGCCAGCGCCTACTTTGCCGCAGGCCGCAGCATCACCGGCTGGCAAAACGGCCTGGCCGTTGCTGGCGACTACATGAGCGCCGCCTCCTTTCTCGGCATCTCCGGGATGATCTGCTTCTCGGGCTACGATGGCTTCATGTATTCCGTCGGGTTCCTCGTCGCCTACATCACCGTGCTGCTCATCGTCGCCGAGCCGCTTCGCAATGCCGGCAAGTACACCATGGCCGACCTTCTGGCCTATCGGCTTTCGCCACGTCCCGTGCGTGCCATGGCCTCGCTCAGCACGCTCACCGTTTCGACCTTCTACATGATCGCGCAGATGGTCGGCGCTGGCGTGATCATCAAGCGCCTCATCGGTCTCGAATTCGCCCCTGCGGTGATCGGCGTCGGCATCCTCATGCTCGTCTATGTCGTCTTTGGCGGCATGCTCGCCACCACCTGGGTGCAGATCATCAAGGCGCTGCTGCTCATGGCTGGAGCCTTCCTGCTCAGCTACCTCGTGCTGCAGCATCATGACTTCAGCTTCACGAACTTCTTCAACGCCGTCTCCAAGGCAGACTACGCTGGTTCCGCCGAGCCCAAGAACCTGCTCGAGCCCGGCCTGAAGTATGGCGTCGCCGTCGCCGGACCCTGGGGGCCGCTGGACCTCGTTTCACTGGGGCTTGGCCTTGTTCTGGGCACCGCCGGCCTGCCGCACATCCTTGTCCGCTTTTACACAGTGCCTGATGCCAAGACCGCCCGCTCCAGCGTCGTCTGGGCCATGGCGATCATCGGCGTCTTCTACATCATGACCACCTTCTTTGGCTTTGGTGCGGCCACCATCCTGAAAAAGGCCCTCATCCTCACGGCCGATGGCAAGCCGGACACCAACATGGTGGCTCCCATCCTCGCCCAGCAGCTTGGCGGAGAACTGTTCTTCGCCTTCATCAGCGCCGTCGCCTTCGCCACCATCCTTGCCGTGGTCGCCGGCCTGACCATGAGTGCTTCCGCCTCCTTCGCCCATGACTTCTACACGAATGTCATCCATCACGGCAAGGAGACCCAGCCCGGGCAGGAGGTGCGTGTGGCCCGCATCACGGCCTTCGTGGTCGGTGCTGTCAGCATCGGCATCGCCATCTACCTTGGCCCCAGCGTGAACGCCGCCTTCCTCGTCGGACTGGCCTTCGCTGTCGCGGCGAGCGCGAACCTGCCGGTGATCATCTTCAGCGTGTTCTGGAAGCGCTTCAACACCACGGGCGCCGTTACGGGGCTCAGCGTGGGCCTGCTGTCATCCATCGTCCTCATCCTGCTCAGCCCCAACGGCATCTTCGGCAAGGCCGGAGCCATCTTCCCGCTCGAAAACCCAGGCATCGTGAGCATCCCGCTCGGCTTCCTGGCCGCCTGGCTGGGCACCGTCTGCACGGCGCGTGATCCTGAGGCCGAGGCCAAGTTTGCGGAGCTTACCGTCCGTGCCCACACGGGCCTGGGAGCTGAGAAAGCCGTCAACCACTAAGATGGATGAAGGCCGTGTTCAGCGGCTTTTGAGCCATTCACTGGGTGTCAGGCCTTTCTCAGCGCGAAAGGCCTGGCTGAAGTGGCTGAGGCTGCGGTAGCCGACCTCCAGCGAAGCCTCGCTGATGTTCATGCGGCCGTTCGACATCAGCTCTGCCGCACGCTCAATGCGGAGCCGGCGCAGGTAGAGGCTGATCGTGGTGCCTGAAGTTTCCGAGAAGGTGCGCGACAAGTACTGCGGATGGCAGCCACAGATCCGGGCCAGTTCTTCGAGTGGTGGCGGATTCTCCAGATCACTCAAAAGCGCCTCACGGACCTTCGTGACACGTTCCAGAGCCAGACGGCGCGTGCGGGTGCAGAACATCTCCTCACCGCGGGCTTCCATGAGCACCTTGCGAAAGAAAAACTCACTCATCCGGCTGCCTTCCAGCAGCCGCCGCGCTTCAGTGCAGAGGGTGGAGGCCATCAGACCGCGGGCCCAGGCCTGGTCTTCCGCCTCCAGCGAACGCACGATCATGGGAACGGGTGGATACGGGCCCAGCAGCAGCGATTGAAAGTCGGTGGAAAGCTCCTGCCGCAGGCTGGCCAGCGTGCGGTGAACCCAGCCCAGCGGGTAGGCCAGCCGAAGGGCTGAGGCGCTCCCTTCTGCAGCTGGCTGGCAGTGCTGTGGCAGGGCCGCAGAAGTGTTCAGCCACAGGATGGAGGCCGGTGGCAGGCGCGAAAAGCGGCCCGGCCAGCCCAACTGCACCTCCCCCTGTAGAACGAGCAGGCAGATCACCCAGCCCTCGTCGAGGTCATGGCCTGGAATCCCGATGTTCCATGGGGATGTCCCCAGCCAGCGGCTTTGGAAGTCAGGATGCACCATGGCGTGATACGGAATCAGGCCGGGAAAAGCACCTGCTCGCCCTTGGCGGTGAGCAGCAGCGCGACGCTGTCACGTGCAGCCAGGACCTGGTTCCAGAGCTTCTGCGGAGCCAGCAGCACGGCTTTGGTCAGCGCGTCCGCCTCGATGCAGGTCTTGGCAAAGACGCTGACACTCAGATTGCTCTTCATCGGCCTCCCCGTGCGTGGATGCAGGATGGCGGATGTCTTTTTCAAGCCACCTGCCGCCCTCACAAAGTAGGCCGCGCTCGTCGCCAGTGCCGGGCGCAGCATGATGCTTGGCACGGCGGCACGATGCGGATCACGCGGGTCGCGGATGGCCACGCGGCTGTCGATCTGCCCCAGCACGCGCAGGTCGCCTCCTGCGTTTACGATGGCTCCATGCAGGCCGAGGGTGCCAAGGAATTCCACCGCCTTGTCCACCGCAAAACCCTTCGCGATGCCGCCCAGATCGAGCTGAAGCGGCCGCCTGAAGGAGACCGCCCTGCCTCCATGCAGCACGATGTCCTCCCAGCGTCCGGCTTCGGCCAGGGAAGTCTGTGAGCCATGACGCGGCAGGAGTCCACAGCTCACCAGACGGGGAGCCACGGTGATGTCAAAGGCTCCCTCCGTCTCCTGGCTGAGCTGCACTGCCTGCTCCAGCACATGATAGGTCCAGGGATGCACCTGCAGCGGTGCCAGATGGCCGCAGCAGTTCAGGCGGGAGATGTCGCTGTCCGCATCGTGGAAGCTCATCATCCGCTGCACGCTGCGGATCATCTCAAAAGCCTTCCCGGCATGGCGATGCAGCTTTTCCGGGCCTGCGGAGCCGGTGAGCGTGATCTCGACAAAAGTCCCCAGCAGAGGCTGGCAGCGCTTGATGGTGTTCATGGTGGTTTTTTTACAGATGGCGGAGCACCTGATCCCAGGTGTGGACCAGGCGTTTCACACCTTCGGTGATGCTCCGGCTGCTGATCGTGGCCCCGGAGAGGTTCTCGATGTCCTTGTTCAGCTTCAGCCTGGATTCTGATGTCTTGCCCTGGAACTGCCGCCGCCACTTCGGGCTGCGGACTTCATACCCATAGATCTCGCGGTAAGTCAGGATCTCGACGCCCCGGACCTCCCCCTCAGCATCGATGGCCACTGCGATGTCGATGGCCTCATAGCGCCCTTCCACGGTGTCAAAAATCAGCCAGTTACCGTCCGCCGACCTCCATGCATCGAACTCCGACTGCCCCACCTCAACATCCGAGGCCTGCTCGATCCGTTTTTTCTCCTTCCTGCTCAGGACAATGTGCCTCGCCTCGGCCTTGCCGGGAAGCAGGATGTCCTTCGCGTGTTCCCGGCTCAGATAGACCTGCGCGTGAATCCCTCCCGGGGCCAGCAGCAGGGCGGGAGCATATTTTTGGATCAGGCAGCGGCGTCTCATGGGGGCTGTTTGGGTATTTAACGAGAAACAATCTCAATATTGATGCGATTAAATCTCAATTTATCGCCATGCAAGGAGTTTTTAGAAGCGCTCTTGCCGTTGGACCTGAGCCGCGAAAGCCCCAGGCCACCACTCGGTCGCCTGGGACACGCCCATTTTGCCTCCCTCGCCTAGAACTTCACCGTCAGCGCCACGCGACCGTTGATGCCGGGCTGGGTGAACTGGTCGAGGCGGCTGCTGTTTGGCGCCTGACCGCGCACATCCTGGTAGAGCCAGAACTTCTGGTTCGTGAGATTGTAGATGCCGGCGGTGAGGGAGACGTTCCGCGAGATGTCCCAGCGTCCGATCAGATCGACGCAGAAGGCGCTTGGCGTCTCAAACTGGCTGGAACTGTCCGCCACCCGGCTCTGTCCGGCATAGTAAGTGCCCACCAGTTCCACCATCACCTGGTCGTGGCGATAGCGCAGGCCAGTGACGAACTTCAGCGGATCGATCGAGTTCAGCGGCTGCTCGTTTTCCCCATCCCAGCCCTGCTGCCAGCCCAGGCTGCCGAAGAGGCTGAAGCTGCTCAGCGCCTCGTTCACAAAATCCAGCGAGGTCTCGCCCTTGAATTCGATGCCGTAAATCTCGGCGGTGGAAAGGTTCTGGCTTTGGAAGATCAGCGGATTGCCCGGTGCGCCCGTGCCACCGACATCTGCGAAGAGCTCGATGAAGTCCTCGTAGTGGTTGTAGAACCCCGCCAGGCTCCACCAGCGCTTCTCATAGTTGCCTCGCAGGCCGATCTCGAAGCTGTGGCTGATCTCGTTTTGCAGTTCCGGGTTCGGGATGGTCTGGTAGTTGAAGGCCAGGTTGGTCACCGTGGCGTTCAGGTCCTCCGGCGTGGGATTGCGGAACCCCATGCTGTATTGAAACCACGCACTGTGGTGCTCATCCAGCTTGGCCAGGAAGCCCAGCTTCGGCGCGATGGCTATCTGGTCGTAGTCCTGCGGGCGGATGCCGCCGCTGGCGCGCAGGTAGAGCGCGTCCGCCTCGGTCGTCATCTCATAGTAGTCGATGCGCACCCCAGGCGTCAGGGTGTAGCGGTCATTCGTCCCCCAGGTGATCTGATCCTGCAGGTAAAGACCGGCGCGCAGCGTCGTGCTGTCGGGCATGTCCTTGAGCGGAAAGCTGTCCGGGCTGATGACATTCGTGCTCGTGCCGGTGGTGAAGTTGAACTCGCGGGCATCGCGCACGCGGCGGCTGAAGCTCTGGATCACCTCGCCTCCGTAGCTCAGCTCATGCTTGAACTGGCCCGTCTCGAACACGCTCACGAAGTTCAGTGCACCGCCCAGGTGGTTTTGGGAGAAGAGATGGTTGCGCACGCGGAAGCGGTCCTGTGCCGTTGGCAGCACACGATCACG
>CALDGV010000437.1 GCA_937941745.1 uncultured Prosthecobacter sp.
CGCGTCACAGCGGTATGTCCACCTTGGAAAGCAGGTGGCGGTTGACTCTGCAAACACCCCAGGCCGACATTTCCGCCATGGATCACCTGCCTGCCGCCCTCAAATGCCCCAACTGCGCTTCCGCCATCCGGCAGGAGGACTACGATGAGGAGCGCGGCACCATCCGCTGCGGCTACTGCGGCACTCTCATGCTGCCGCCGCGGGCGCAGCGCCCGGGTTTCATGCCCCGGCCTCCTGTAGCGCTGCCGGAGCGCATGAGCCTGGAGCAAACCCCGCGCGGGCTTGTCATCACCCGTCTCTGGTGGCATCCCGGAGCCCTCGTGCTCGGGCCGGTGATGATCCTCTGGTCCTGGATGCTTTTCCGCTCCTTCAGCGACCTGCGTGCCAGCCATGCCGGCTCGGTCATCGTCCCTGCGGTGGCCATGGGCGGTGCCCTGGCCCTGTGCTACTATGCCCTGGCGCGCATCATCAACCGCACCCGCATCGAGGTCTCCCAGTCCGGCGTCACCGTCTCCCACGGCCCGCTGCCCTGGGCGGGCTGGCGGCAGATCCATGCCGGGCAGATCGACCAGCTCTACTGCAAGGAGCACCTCCGCCGCACCCGCAGCGGTGTCACCACCCTTTATGAGGTCTGGGCAGCCCTCACCACCGGCCAGCAGAGCCGTCTCGTCCGCTGCGGGCTGCAGCCTGAGCAGGCGTTGTACATTGAGCAGCAGATCGAGCAGCACCTTGATCTCAAGGACCGCGCCATGCCCGGCGAATACCGCCGCTAAGGCTTCTTGTAGGGCGCGCGCTTCACCTCTTCCACCACTGGCACCTCGCGGTTCACGGCGTCAAAGGCCTGCTTCAGCCGCGCCACTTCCGCCGGGTGCTCGGCGGCCACGTTGGTCTGCTCGCCAGGGTCCTTCTGCAGGTCAAAGAGCTGCATCGCGGCCGGCTTCACGCCCGTCTTCAGGCCGGGATGGGCGTCCAAATTGTACTGCTCATAGGGGGCCAGGATTGTCACCCCATCCGGAGCCCGAGGGTCCAGCCACCTTCCGTCCGCACCGGGCTTCAGCGCCATCTCCCGGGCAGCCTGCACATGCAGCTTCCAGCGGGCATCGCGGATGGTCACGAGCTTGGAGCCCTGATGGCCAAAGACAAATTCGTGGGCGCTGGGCTTCCCATCTTTCAGCACGGGCAGCAGGTCCTGCCCGTCCAGCTTGCGGTCATCCGGCATGCGGGCTCCGGTGGCGCTCAGCACGGTGGTGAAGAGGTCCATCATCACCCCCAGTTCGTCACACACACGCCCTGCCGGGAGACGGCCCGGCCAGCGGGCGATCATCGGCACGCGGTAGCCGCCCTCCCAGCTGGTGCCTTTCATTCCGCGCAGCTCGCCGCAGCTGCCGCCAAACCAGGCGCCGTTGTCACTGGTGAAGAGCACCAGCGTCTCCTCCTCCACCCCGGCCTCTTTCAGGGCATCCAGCACCGCACCCACGCAGTCGTCCAGGTCCGCCAGCGCCGCCCCATAAAGCCCGCCCGGAGCCTTCAGGTAATGCTTCTCCGGAGCCGCCAGCGGCTTGTGCGGCATCGCCTCCGCCAGGTAGAGGAAAAAGGGCTTCCGGGAGTTTCGGCGGATGAAGTCCGTCGCCCGCGAAGCATAGCGCGTCGTCAGCGTGGCCTGCACCACCGGGTATTCCGCCACCTGCGTTCCCTCCAGCACCTGCACCGGCCGCATGTCATTGGAATAGGGAATCCCGTAGTATTCATCAAAGCCGCGTTCGGTGGGCAGAAAGCCTGCATGATGGCCCAGGTGCCACTTCCCCACCATGCCCGTGGCATACCCAGCCGACTTCAGCACCTGCGCCAGCGTCACCTCCTCTTTGGGCAGGGCCAGGGCATCCGCCGCTGCACCGCCGTCGGGAGCCGGATTCTGCGTCATGCCGCAGCGGAAAGGCTGCCGGCCCGTCATCAGGGAGGCGCGCGTCGGCGCACAGAAGGGTGCCGGCGTGTTGAACTGCGTCATCCGCACCCCCTGCGCCGCCAGGGCATCCAGGCGGGGCGTCTTGAAAACCGGGTGCCCGTAGCATCCCAGGTCCCCGTAGCCCAGATCGTCGGCCAGGATCAGCACCACATTCGGAGGTGCGGCATGCAGCAGGGTCAGGCAGAGCAGGGGGAGGAGGGGGAGCAGCCAGCGGGACATCCCGCCAAAACGTCCCGCCAGCCGCGAGCTTGCGCCCTGAAGCTCATCCTGGGCGGCGGCTCAGCATTTTGAAGCTGGTCCAAGCTCAGAAGGGGAGGGCCCGGCGTGCGTGCGGTCCGCCTGAAGGCTCACCTCCAGCTCCTGGAGGTGATTGCAAAGCTCCGGGGGATGCTCACGAAACTCCAGGAGACGCTCACGAAACTCCAGGAGACGCTCACGAAACTC
>CALDGV010000438.1 GCA_937941745.1 uncultured Prosthecobacter sp.
CAACGACCCCGCCGACCCGCAGGACATCGACACCCGCGTCGTCGCCTATCTGTGGTTCAATCCCGCCTTCGCCACCGATGACGGCCAAGACCCCGAAATCGACGTGCTACGTCATTTGAAGGCCGACCTCCCGCCCGCCATCGCCTTCTTCGGCGATCAGGACACCTGGAAAAAAGGCTGGGACATCGCCCACACGAAATGGACGTCCCTCGGCACGAAAACCATCGACCTCCAAATTGCTCCCAGCCAAGCCCACAGCTTCTTCAACAAAGACCCCTGGCAAACCGTCACCCTCATCGCTGCCGACAAGTTCCTCGTGAAACACGGCCTCCTCACCGGCGAACCGACGAAGACGATGCCCGCAACAGGCGAGAAGCTGCTGGCGGCTCCCTGAGGCTTCGCCGTCAAGCGCTTCGCTTGGTCAAGAAGTCGTCAAGACGGCCCTATCTTGACTCCTTGACCACACCTTGACCTTCTTGACCATTCTCCATGCGCCCTGTTTTCTTCTCCCTACTCCTCACCACCTCCGCCTTCGCCGCAGACGACGGCTTCAAGGCTCTTTTCAACGGCAAAGACCTCACCGGCTGGGACGGCGATCCGAAGCTCTGGAAGGTCGAGAACGGCATCGTCATCGGCACCAATCCCGCGCCCGACTCCATGGCGAACAACAGCTTCCTCATCTGGCGCGGCGGTAAAGTGAAGGACTTCGAGCTGCGCGCCACCGTCCGCGTCATCGGCGACAACAACAGCGGCATCCAATACCGCAGCCGCGAGCTGCCGGAAGTCGCCCCGTGGGTCATCACCGGCTACCAGTGCGACATCCATCCCGCCATCGAGCACACCGGCATGACGTATGAGGAAAAGGGCCGCGGCATCTTCGGCCTCAACGGCAAAAACGTCCTCCTCGACCCCGACGGCGCCCTCTGGCAGCTCAGCGAGCACGCGCCCGTGAAGGCAGACGTCAGCCAGTGGAACGAATACATCATCATCGCCAAGGGCAACCTTCTCACCCATCAAATCAACGGCCAGCCCACCTCCGAACTCATCGACCACGACGAAAAGAAGCGCGCTCTCGAAGGCCTCCTCGCCATCCAGCTCCATCGCGGCAACCCCAACCGCGTCGAGATCAAAGACCTCCGCCTCAAAGTGCTGCCCGAGTCGCCGCTCGTGCCCTTCGATGCTGCTAAACTCTCCACAGCCACCAAGATCGAAAAACCTCGCACCAGCAGGCCTCAAGGCACAGGGCCGGTGGTGCCGGTGAAGAGGTAAGCCAGGTGTGGCCTGCCATCTACCGCGTTGCCGCCCCACCTGAAATACTGGATCAAGAAGCCGAGTGCTCCAGAGAATGTTGGCTCACTAAACCCACAACGCCTCCAGCCGCTTCACGCTCACGGGCTGAGCGGTGCCGAGTTCCTGGGCGAAGATTTGGACGCGGTATTCTTCCATCATCCAGCGGAAGGTTTCGTGCTGGGATTTGGGGACATGGGATTGCCAGCCGTCGAAGTCGGTGATGAATTGGGCTTTGTCGGCGTCTTTGGCGGGGTTGGCGAGGTAGCGTTCGTTGCGGACTTGGATGGCTTTCAAGTAGCGTGGCAGGTGCTGAAGCTGCTCGTGAGGTGTGGTGGCGAGGAGGTCGGCGGGGATCAGGCGGGCGAGGTCGTTTTCGAGGCCGGGATAGCGTTTGGTTGAAGCGAGAAGTTTGGCGCGCTGGTCGTGGATCTGGGCGAAGAGAGTTTTGACGCGGTGCGTGACGGTGGGGAGATCGCGGCGGACGGTTTCGCAGAGAGTGAAGAATCGTCTCTCAGTGAGCGGGAACAGGGGCTGTAGGCGCAGCATGTGGGCGAGGATGTGCTCGTGGGCTTGGGTGCTGAGATTGGAGGTTGGCGCGGCGGAGGGCTGGATTTGAGTGAGTGCGCCGAAGTTATTGGCCACAGGTGCTCTGGAAGCGGGTGCGCTGATGCTGCGGAGTTCTTTGGGAAGCCAGAGGAGGTCTTTGGCGAGCGTGTTTTCGGCGAGCTTGCGAATGGCGGGTGGCGTGGAGCGTGCGGCTTCGGCTTGGGTGCGAAAGAGGCGGACGTCGATCTCGTTGTCGCGCAGGACGAGGCCGAGATAGCCGTGGATGGGTGTGCCGATGAGTTCTTCGACGAGGATGGTCTCAGGAAGATCGCCGAACGACCAGGATTTGAGCGCGAAGCGTTCGACGCGGGGCAGGAGCTTCTCCCAGGCATCGGAGCGCACGTCTTGTTTTTGCACGCTGCTGCGGATGGTGTCGAGATCGCGACTGGAGGCGATGACGCTGTTGTTTTTCGGGTCGAGCACCTCAACGCGGGGCTGCAAGTGCGCGGGCAGGCTTTGCGGCGGCCAGTCTTCGGCGCGGACGTGGATGCGGTAGCGGCGCGTGATGAAATCGGCGAGCGCGGCGAGGAAGTCGTCGCGCCCAGGATCGAAGGCGGCGGCGATTTCGCGCCCTTTGGGGTCGATGGGCATCAACTGGCGGCGGATGACTTTGGGAAGCGCACGCAGCATGACGTTGGCGAGTTCTTCGCGGTTTCCGGGCACCATCCACTGCACCTGGCCGCTGGTGAGATGGCCGGCGAGCTGCGCGGGGACCTGCACGGTCACGCCGTCGTTCTCTTCGCCGGGTTTGTAGTTGTAGGTGACGGGCAGTGCGGTGTTGCCGAGCGAGACTTTGTCAGGGAACTGCTGCAGGTCGCACTCGAAGTCCTCGCCAGCAGTGAGATCGGCCTCGGTGGCGCAGAGGAAGTTCGGCTGCTCGTCGAGGTGCTCTTTGACGACGCGGTTGAGGTCGTGAATGGACGAGACATTCTTGATGCGCTGGTCGTAGAAGCGGAAGAGGCGCTCCTCGATGGCATAGACGCGATTGTTGCGCACGCGGGTGAGCATGGTCTCGATGCGCTGACGCAGGAGGTTGTTGTGCGCGTAGAAGCGCAGCGTGATGGGCACCTCCTGGCTGTCGATGAGCGCGGCGCGGATGAACATCTGCGTGGCAGCGACGGCATCGACCTTGAGGAAGTCGATGTGCTGGCGCTTCACCTCCAGCCCGTGCATGAGCGTGCGCTGCGTGACGAGCACGCGACCGGATTTGAGGTTCCAATGCGGCTCGCTGTATTTGTGCGTGCAAAGATGCGCGCCGA
>CALDGV010000439.1 GCA_937941745.1 uncultured Prosthecobacter sp.
GGAAAGGTGTTTGCGTCGTGGCGGCGTTGCCATGGGGTATGTTCCCCAGTTTGTGAGAGTAAAACTACTTGGCTGAACCGCCAAGTAAATGACCACGGCAACGCGGATCATGGCGCAGGCTCCGCCGGAATTGCGGACTCCAGCCACCACGGAGCAGATAGCTCCCGCGCTAGGTCGGCAGCCCGTTTTGTGGGTGCCTTGATGATTCCGTGAAAAGCGACTGCCGGAATCTCACCCCAGTTTTCACGCCAACCGGCCCGTGATGTAGGACTCGGTCAGAGGGTCGTTCGGGTGGTTGAAGATCGTCATCGTGTCGTCTTCCTCGATCAGCTTGCCTTTGTAGAAGAAAGCGGTGCGGTCGGCGATGCGCTTGGCCTGCTCCATGTTGTGCGTGACGATGACGAAGGTGTACTGGCCGCGCAGTTGCAGAATCAGCTCCTCAATGCGCGCGGTGGCGATGGGATCAAGCGCAGCGCAGGGTTCATCCATCAACAAGATTCGCGGCTGCAAGGCGATGGCGCGAGCGATGCACAAACGCTGCTGCTGGCCGCCGGAAAGGCCGGTGGCCATCTCATGCAGGCGGTCTTTGACCTCATCCCACAACGCGGCGGATTTCAGACTGCGTTCGGCGGCTTCTTCGAGGTCGTGGCGGTCTTTGATGCCGGCGACGCGCAGGCCATAGACGGCGTTTTCAAAGATGGAACGTGGGAAGGGATTGTACTTCTGGAACACCATGCCGACGTTGCGGCGCAAGTTGATGACATCGACATTGGGCGCGTACAAATCGACGCCGTCGATCTTGATGCTGCCGCTGACGACGCGGGCGGACTCGACGAGGTCGTTGATGCGGTTGATGGAACGAATGAGCGTGCTTTTGCCGCAGCCTGACGGGCCGATGAGGGCCATCACGTCTTTGCTGTGCATGTTTAGATCGACATCGAACAGCACCTGGTGGTCGCCGTAAGCATAGTTGAACTTCTCCACCTGGATGAGCGGCTCTTCGGAGGCTGGAGCTGGAATTTCGGCGGCCATTGTCAACTGAAGGTGCCGCGAAGATAAGACTCCGTCAGCTTTTCGCGGGGATTGGTGAAGAGCTCTTCGGTTGGGGCAAATTCGACAAGTTTGCCGAGGTGGAGGAAGGCGGTGTAATCGGACACGCGCACGGCCTGCTGCATGTTGTGCGTGACGATGACGATGGTGTACTCTTGCGCGAGTTGATGCATCAGCTCCTCAATCTTCAGGGTCGAGATGGGATCGAGCGCGGAGCAGGGTTCGTCCATGAGCAGCACATCTGGCAGCGTGGCGATGGCGCGGGCGATGCACAAACGCTGCTGCTGACCGCCGGAGAGCGCGAGGGCGTTGGCACTGAGGCGGTCTTTGAGCTCGTCCCACAACGCGGACTGGCGCAGCGAGCGTTCGACGGCCTCATCAAGCACGGACTTGTTCTTCTCACCGTGGATGCGCAGGCCGTAGGCGACGTTCTCATAGATGCTCTTCGGGAACGGATTCGACTTCTGGAACACCATGCCGACCTGCTTGCGCAATTGCGTGAGATCGACATCGGCATCGTGGATGTTTTTGCCTTTCACGAGCACCTCTCCCTTCGTGACGCGGGCGCTGGGCACGCGGTCGTTCATGCGGTTGATGCAGCGCAGCAGCGTGCTCTTTCCACAGCCGGAGGGGCCGATGAGGGCGGTGACGCGGTGGTATTTGACCTTCAGGTTGATGTCAAAGAGCGCCGGACTCGTGCCGTAGCAAAAATCCATGTCACGCACCTGGACGACAGGCGGTGGCGTGGTTTTAGCAGTGGAATCAGCAGACATGAGAGGAGAGGCTTTTTACCAGCGATACTTGGCGCGCAGACGTTTGCGCAACAGCACCGAACTGGCGGCCAAAGAGGCGACGAGGACGAGGAAAACGAAGACGGAGCCGTATTGCGCACGCTCGGAGTACTCGTTTTGCGGAATCTTGGCGGCGAGGGTGTAGATGTGAT
This sequence comes from uncultured Prosthecobacter sp., assembly GCA_937941745.1. GTDB lineage: Bacteria > Verrucomicrobiota > Verrucomicrobiia > Verrucomicrobiales > Verrucomicrobiaceae > Prosthecobacter. The sequence goes on from CALDGV010000439.1 coordinate 1,994, forward strand.
ACGGCAGCGCCTGGACGGACTCGGTGAAGATGCCGAGGAAACGCGACACGCTCTGCTCCCAATGCGCGAAGATGGACGCGTCCGCAGGTAGCGGCGGCAGGTCTTTCTGCCAGGGCAGCTTGTCTTTGAAGGCCAGCGCGGCGGTGAACATGATCGGTGCCGTCTCACCGGCCGCACGGGCGATGCCGAGGATGCTGGAGGTCAAAATGCCGGGTGTGGCGAAGGGCAGCACGCTGTAACGGATCGTCTGCCAGCGCGTGGCACCGAGAGCCATGGACGTCTCGCGGAATCCCTGCGGCACGGCTTGAAGACACTGCTCGCTGGCGGTGATGATGACAGGCAGGATGACGAAGGCGAGCGTGAAACCGCCGGAAAGCACGCAGGTGTCCCAGCCTTCGAAGCTGAGCGTCGTGAACCCAAGCGGAATGGCAAACACAGAGCGATCTGCTGGCACATCGACAAACACCGGAGCGGTCAAGACGAAGGCACCGAGGCCAAAGAGGCCGAAAACGACGGAGGGAACGCCCGCGAGGTTCAAGATGGCCAAGCGCACCATTTCGAGGAACTTGCCATGCTTCGCGTACTCACTCAGATAGATCGCGCAGGCGACGCCGAGGAATAAAGCGACGCTGACACTGACGATGACGAGCAACGCGGTGCCGACAATCGGCCCCAGGATGCCGCCGCCGGAGTAGGCGATGGTTTTTTCGGAGCGGAAGTTTTCGCCAAGCTGCTTCTTGATGGCATCGGCCCCGTTCACGCCGGTTTCGTAGTGGTTGCCCTGCTTGTCCTCAATGACGTGAAGCTGGGATGGCAGCTCGGTCAGGAACTGCGTGTTCACGAACGGCCACTTCGACTGAAACGTGACGGGCGCGCCTTTGATGAAGATGTGCAGCATGATCGCCAGCGTGATGATCACCACGATGTAGCTGCCCACGCGCAAGGCCCAGCGTGCAGCGGTCTCGCGCTTCTGAATGCCGGAGTTGTCGCCAGCGAAGGGATTTTCGGCGGTGGGGACGGGGTTCATGCCTTGTGGGGTTCGAAGCGGCGGGCCACGGCACGGGCGCACCAGTTGACGAGCAGCGAGATGGCAAACAGCACGATGCCGACCATGAACAGCGCCTGCCAATGCGAGCTGCCGCGTGAGACTTCGCCGAGTTCC
>CALDGV010000440.1 GCA_937941745.1 uncultured Prosthecobacter sp.
TGGGCCAGCGCGAAAGCGCTGGCCCTTGTTTTTGGCCCTGTAGTTTGCATGAGAACGATTGCTTATGTGGATGGATTCAATCTGTACTTCGGTGCGCTCCGCAGGACGCCGCATCGCTGGCTCGATCTCAAGCGGCTCGTGGAACTGCATTTGAAGCCGCACCATCAGATCGTCGGAATCAAATACTTCAGCGCCAAACTGAACCCGCGCCCCAATGACCCTGATGCACCGGCGCGGCAGGCCACCTACCTGCGGGCACTCGCCACGCTGCCGAACCTCGAAATCACGCTCGGCCACTTCCTGACCAAGAACGTGCGGATGCTGCTCGCCAACCCTGCTCCCGGACAGTCAACCACCGTCGAGGTCGTGAAGACCGAGGAAAAAGGTTCTGACGTGAATCTCGCCGTGCAACTGCTCCACGACGCGCATCTGAACCGCTTCGACTGTGCCGTCATCGTCAGCGGCGACTCCGATTTGCTGATGCCGGTGAAGATCATTCGCAACGAGCTCCACAAGGTCGTCGGCGTCCTCAACCCACAGGTTCATCCATGCACGGTGCTCAAGGCGAACGCGACATTCTACAAACACCTTCGGCCAAACTTTGTCGCCGCCGCTCAGTTCCCACAAACGCTCACCGATGCGCAGGGAACCTTCACCAAACCGATGAGTTGGTGAGACATTGAACTGTCTGTCTACACTGAGTAATCACACATAAATCTTACGCTCAAGCACCGTGAAATATCACACCACTTTTGCGTTCGAAGGGGGAACCACCCGCAGCATTAAGAGTTTGGCAAAGCCCTGGAAAGTTTCCCAAGCCGAGGTGGTGCGGCGTTCGGGGGCGCTGGCGGAGAAGCCGATATCCATGCCCGGCCCGGTGGCCTTGCTCCAGCAATTGCATGCTTTAGGCGACGGGTTGGTTGCGGAGACGGCCAAAACGTATCTGGCCGAGGTGTGTGAGGATCGCAAAAGTGAAGGGCATCATGATCTGCCTGGACACCAACGATCTGATCCTGGGCCTAGTGCCCGGTAGTCACGAGAGCACAGATCTCATCGCCTGGGCCCAAGCTGAAGAGACGCCGATCGTTCAGAAAACAGCGGATACTTCGGCAGACAAGTGAACGCTGAAATCCAGAAGCGAGAGCCACCGCCAACCCCCCAGGATAGACAGTCTCGGTCATGAACTTTAGGCTGTTGGTTGAGGTCATTCAGGACGCCCCCTGCCCCTGTCTCAAGGTTCGGAGTCAAACTTGATGTGTGGCAGCAGCCGTTCCAGGCGCTTGGGGCCGACGCCCGGGACGTTGCCAAGCTTTCTGGGGGTCTTGTAAGGCCGCCGCTTGATAATCTGACGGGCAAGGACGGGGCCGATTCCGGGCAGGCTTTGCAGGACGGTGAAGTCGGCCGTGTTGATGTCCACCCGGCTGTCGGGCACCACTGGCGGGCTGGCCTCCATCTGGGCTTTCACGATGAGCCGCCGGGCATCCTGCAAAGGCAGGCTGAGCAGAAGAACGAAGAGCAGGGCGCTCGCGCCGTCGCCTGCCAGCCGCCGGATGGCACGGAAGAACTGGAGAAAGAGGTCATCCTCATCTTCAGGCCGGTCAGCGGGAGGTGTGTGCTCAGGCATGGCGGTCCGCAAGTAAACGCCGGAACTCCCGACGCAGACAAGCGCAAACCAAAGCCTGGACCCGGCACGAATCAGGGATTCATGACGGAGGCTAGGCCTGGTTCAGGTCAAGCACACCGGTGCTGAAGCCGAACCGATCCGTCTCGACGCCCATGCGCTGGGCGAGATGGACGAAGAGGTTGGAGAAAACATGCTGGTCCTTGCCGATGGCGATGTGTCGGCCGTGCTTGTAGCCTCCGCCGGCGAGAACGATGGGCAGGTTGGAGGTCTGGTGCGCGCTGGCATTGCCCAGGTTGGAGCCAAACAGCACGGCGGTGGTGTCGAGCAGGCCGGTGGACTTCAGTTTGGCGAGGAATCCGGCGAAGGCGGTGAACTCCGCGAGTTCGATGACCTTCAATTCCTCGATCTTGGCCTCGTCCTGGCCGTGATGGGAGAGGTTGTGCCAGTCGTTTTTGACGCCTTCGATCTCCGGCACGGCATTCATGCCATTGAGGCGAAGGGTTACCGTGCGGGTGCTGTCAGTCTGCAAGGCAAGCACGACAAGGTCCTGCAGGAGCTTCATCTTGCCGATGGCATCGGTGCGGCTCTGGATGTCCGTCGGTGGTTTGGCATCAACCTTCGGCTTGGGCTTCTGCGCCCACTCCTCGTTCTGCACAAGACGGCCTTCAAGGTCACGCACGGCGCTGAAGTATTCGTCGAGCTTCTCCTGGTCGCGTTTGCCGAGCTCTCCACGCAGTTTTTTTGCCTGGCCCATGACGGTGTCGAGGATGCTGCGGCCACGCTTGAGCTGGCGCACCTGCGCGGCCACCTCTGCGGGCGTGCCATCGACAAAAAGCTGCTGGAAGGCTTTCGCTGGCGAGCTTTCCGCCGGGAGGGGCACGCCACTGGCGCTCCAGGAGAGCGAATCACTGCCAGTGCCGAGAATGAGGCTCGGGAACCTCGTCTGCGCCCCGATGCGTTCGGCGATGTACTGGTCGAGTGAGATGGTGTTCTTGAATCCAGCGAGGCCGGGATGCTTTGCGGAGGTCAGCCAGGTCATCTCCGAGGTGTGGCCGTTGGCACCGTTCTGCTCTTCGTGCTGCAAGCCGGAGATCACGGAGAAATCTCCCTTCAAATCCTTGAGCGGTTCCAGGTAGGGCGTGAGGGTGTAATCCGCGCCTGTCTCCTGCGGAAACAAAAACGGCGTGTGGAATCCAAGCGTGGCACACATGGCCAGAAAGCGTGGCGGCGGGGTCGCGACCGCAGCCTGGGCACGGGTGGCGAAGGCAGGCACCATGGCGTCAAGGAACGGCAGTGACAGGACAGCTCCGGTGCCGCGCAGAAAGGCCCGGCGGTCGAGATGGCGTTTGGTGGCAGTGTGCATGGCAGGCTGAATGTGCAGAACGTCTGAGGCGGGCTCGGACTGACATGAATTGCAGCTCGGGAGGCTTGCGAGGGGTGCCCCGTCCTGCTCTAAAATCCAGTGTCTGTGAGAAAACTGCTGGACGAAAGAGCGCACTCACGCCAAGTGTTCGGTCGAACAAGAATCAAACCTACTCAAAACCATGGCCAGAGCCCCTAAAGACACCTCCGCTGAACCGAACACGAACAAAATCGCAGAGGCCCGGGCACGGAACCTCGAACTGGCCCTTCAGCAGATTCAAAAAGACTACGGCGAAGGAGCCATCCTGCGCATGGGCACAGGAGAAAAGGCTGAAGTGGCCGTGATCCCGACCGGCAACCTGCTGATTGACCAGGCGCTCGGCGTCGGCGGCTTTGCACGTGGTCGAATCATTGAAATCTACGGTCCGGAAAGCTCCGGCAAGACCACCCTCACCCTCACGGCGATCGCCCAGGCGCAGAAAGCCGGAGGTCTGGCGGCCTTCATTGATGTGGAGCACGCCCTGGACCCAAACTACGCCAAGCGTCTCGGCGTAAAGATGGATGAACTGCTCGTCTCCCAGCCCAGCAGCGGTGAAGAAGCCCTGCGCATCTGTGAAACCCTGGTGCGCTCCAACGCGCTGGATGTGATCGTCATCGACTCCGTAGCCGCCCTGGTGACGCGCCAGGAACTGGAAGGTGAGATCGGCGACAGCACCGTGGGCGCCCAGGCACGTCTGATGAGTGCCGCGCTGCGAAAGCTGACCGCCATCATCGCCAAGGCCCGCACGACCTGCATCTTCACCAACCAGATCCGTGAGAAGATCGGCGTCATGTTTGGCAACCCTGAGACGACCCCAGGCGGTAAGGCCCTGAAATTCTATGCCTCCGTGCGCGTGGACATCCGCCGCATCGGCGCCATCAAGAGCAGCGACGGCACCGTCATCGGCAACCGCACCAAGGTCAAAGTGGTGAAGAACAAGCTGGCACCGCCCTACACCGAGGCCGAATTCGACATCATGTACAACGAGGGCATCTCCAATGTGGGCTCGATGCTCGATCTGGCGATGGAGTTCGACATCCTGCAGAAGCGTGGCTCCTGGATCAGCTACAAAGGCAGCCAGCTCGCCCAGGGACGGGACGCCGCCAAGGACACGCTCAAGAGCGATCCGGCCCTGTATGCCGAGATCGAAGAGGCCGTGAAGGCCAAGCTGGCCGAAAAAGGCGGCGCAGTTCCGAGCGGTGGCGGCGGGGAGGAATAAGCTCCTCCGCTTCCTTCAGAGGCAGCCGGGAGCGGTCATTTCAGCTCCCGGCGAAGTTCATGCACGGTGGTGATGATCTGGTCCTCCACCCGTGAGCTCCAGCGGGTCGGATGGGTGCCCCATTTCATGGCATCTCCCCCCTCATAACCGCCCTCCTTCCACACCCGCAGGCTGGGAATGTAGCTTGGCACGTCGTTCGTGTAGGCGCTGACCCAGACCAACGGATCCTGGATTTCGGACTTCAGCCTCAGGGCATAGTCCACCACCACCTCACCGCCCAGCGTCACCCAGGTGAGCTGGTCACCCAGACGCAGGACCTGGACGGGATAAGGGTAGTCCTGCGGCAGCTTGCCCTCACGCTCCAGGCGCGCCAGCACCCGACCCGCATGGGCCTGATCCAGCTTGTTGGCGGACTTTTGCTTCTCCAGCAGCTGCTCACGGCTGGGCAGCGTGTCGTAAGCCAGCGGGATTTCCCGCAGGGCGGCACGGATCGACCCGGTGAGCGGAATCATGTTGGTCGTCAAAGCGGCCTCGACGGAGGTGGCGAGGCTTCGGCCATGCGTTTCGGCCAGCGCGGTGGTCTTCCGCGGATAGGGATTCTGGTCTCCACTGCAGCCATTCATGAACATGGCTGTCACCCCGGGATGGGCCGCCTCCAGGGCCTGCTGGGCATAGCCGGCGTAGTCCCCGCTGAACTTCTGGTGGCCCAGGGTGGTGCAGTGGCAGGCATAGCCAAACACCACGGCCACCTCCCTGCCCGAGGCATCAGCAACCTTCAAAACCGGGACGGAATGGTCCACCGGGCCGTCGGGATTGGGAAAATTGTTCCAGCCACCGCTGCCGTTGGGCGTGCGGCGGTTCATCGCGAAGCCGCAGCGGGCCTTGCTGTAGTGCAGCGTGGCCGGTGATGCCTTTGCCACAGCCTGGCCCACAAGGTTCACCAGCGTGTTTTGCAGCTTGTCAGTGTAGGCAGCGGCTTCTGCCTCACGCCGGGCGGGATCATCCGTGCCATGAACACTGGTGGTGCGCAGCTCCGGGCCGCTGTGGGTGTGGCTGGCGTTGATGGCCAGACGCTCCGGCGGGATGCCAAAACGCTTCTGCACCTCTCCGGCGACGTACAGCCGCACGTTCCTTGGCACGCCGATGAGATCCATCGTGATCAGGGCCAGCTTTCCGCCGCCCTGGTCCTCCACCACCAGGGCCTTCGCGTAGAGGTCCAGCTCCACGCCTTCTGATGGCTGGGTGCGCGAGGCATAGCCCGCCATCCACATCGGGCCTTCCGGGGTGATTTTGGCGCTGGCAGCACCCGCCTTCCATTCAGGCGACGGCTTTTCCACCGCCAGAACCAGGGCGGCCAACGAACAACAGAGAGGCAGGATCAGCTTGTACTTCATGGCAGGCGAGGAGTCGCCCGCCAGGCCGTGGTTCTTGCGAAGCGGTTCAACGCCCTTCCGCCAGCTTCTGCTTCTCCGCCTTGGTCTTCATGCGGATGTTCAGCATCTCGACAAAGACCGAGAAGGCCATGGCGAAGTACACGAAGCCCTTCTGGAAGTGCACGTGGAAGCCTTCCGCCATGAGCGTGGTGCCGATCAGGAGCAGGAAGGAAAGAGCCAGCACCTTCACCGTCGGGTGGCGGCTGATGAAATCGCTGACGGAGCCCGCAAAAACCATCATGAAGCCCACCGCCACCATCACGGCGATGATCATGACCAGGATGTGATCCACCATGCCGACGGCGGTGATGACTGAATCGAGGGAGAAGACGATGTCGAGAATCGCGATCTGCGCCAGGATGGCTCCCAGCGCAGCCCTGCCCTTGCCGGAATCATGCGATTCCTCAGCGTGCCCCTCGACCTTGTGGTGCAGCTCCTTGGTGCTCTTCCACAGAAGGAACAGGCCGCCCAGGATCAGGATGAGGTCCTTGCCCGAGATTTCGTGGCCGAACACAGCAAAGAGCGGCTCTTTGAGCTGCATGACCCAGGTGATGCAGAGCAGGAGCAGGATGCGGGTGACCATCGCAAAGGCCAGCCCGAGGAAGCGGGCGCGCGGACGTTCCTCCTTCGGGAGCTTGTCCACCAGGATCGAGATGAAGACGATGTTGTCGATGCCCAGCACGATCTCCATCACCGTCAGGGTGACGAGGGCGACCCAGGCTTCCGGACTGGCGATCCAGGAAATGTCGAAGGGATTAGCGGCGATGAAGGGGACGAGGTCGGTCATGCGGGCGCGGAGACTAGACCCTTCGGCCGTTCTGGCAAGGCTGCTGCGATTCTCAAATGGCGCCCATTTTGGAACGACGGGTCAATCCGCCTGCGTCTGGGCAGGCGCCACCGACGGCAGCGGCGAGATGATGTTCACAGGCCAGGGGCGGAAGCGCTCAAAGATGCCAGGGGCCAGCTCCCGGGAGGTATCGTAGCCACGGCGGAGCATTTCGAGCTTGGCATCAATGTTGTCCACGTGGTGCAGCGCGATAGCCTCTGGCGTCTTGGGCAGCACAGGAGATCCGAACTGATATTCCCCATGGTGAGCGGCGATCAGGTGGAGCAGGTGCAGGCGCACCTGCTCGTTCGCCGGCTCCATCGTGGCCCATTCAGCGGCTTCAGGCCGCTCCAGCAGGTCGCGCCAGAGCTTGTTCACGAGTTCCAGGCCGAGGGTAATGTGCCCCAGCATCTCGCCATGCAGGTGGTGGGGCATGGCAAAGCTGTTCTCCGGATAGGAGTTCTCCCAAAGCTTGCCACAGTCATGAAAGAGAACCCCGGCGATGAGGAGATCACGGTTCAAGTGCGGATAGGCTCCGGCAATGGCCAGGGCGCAGCGCATCATCTGCGCCACATGCTCCACCAGCCCGCCGCGCCGTGCGTGGTGGTTCTCCCGGGCGGCGGCCGTGCGCTTGAACCTTTCCCCATGTCTTTCCAGGAAGAGGCAGCACACCCCGCGCAGCCGAGGGTCCTGGATCGCTGAAACGAAACCCTCGATGTCTGCATAGTCGGCCCGCTGGCGCGCCAGCAGGTCGGGATCGCCTCCCAGCAGGGTGCCTTTTTCCTCCTCTGTCAGAGCCCGCAGGCGGGCGTGACGGGGCTCGATGCCGTATTTTCCCGTGTCCACCCACTGAGCGGTGATCTCCACAAAGGCACCCCGGCCCAGGTTCCGGGCCTCTTCAAAGAGCGGATTGCTGTCAAACAGGCGCCAGACGAGGGAATCCCCACCGTCGGCCAGCTTGAATTCATAAAACGGGCTGCCGCTGGAGGTGAGCTTTTCGGTCTTGCTGTCCACCTGCACCTGCACCCGGTAGGGCTGGGGTGCCGGACTCGCGATCTGGCGAAGTTGGGTGAGCGTGATGAGGTCGGGCAGATCGGCGTCCATGGGCCGAGTGAATGCGAAAGCCCCCCGTGGATGCAAGATGAACCTTGGCCGCCAGCCTGCTTCTGACGAAAGCGTTGAAATTGGGTGCAAGCATGGCTCAACAACGTATGTCCTGATGACGTCCAAACGGTCATGCCTGACTCCGCTGACACCTCCCCCCTCACTGGCAGCCTGCTCCTTGCTGTGCCATCCATGCGTGATCCAAACTTTTCCCGCACGGTGGTCTTCATGGCAGCCCACACGCCAAAAGAAGGCGCCTTTGGCTATGTGCTGAACCGGCCGCTGGAACAGCGCGTGGCCGACCTGCTGCCTGATCAGAGCCTGGGAGCCCTGAGCCAGGTGCGTGTCTATGTCGGCGGACCGGTGGCCACGGACAAGCTGGCCTTCGCCTCCCTGCACTGGAATCGCAAGCAAGGCACGCTGCGCTGCCAGACGCACCTTTCCGTCACGGATGCCCTGCATGAGCTGAGCATGGGGCACGAGGTGCGAGGCTTCGTGGGCTACTCCGGCTGGGCCAAAGGGCAGCTTGAGCAGGAGATCGAGCATCGCTCGTGGATCGTGACCCCCTCCTCCAAAACCATCCTCACCACCCAGCCAGCGACGCAGATGTGGTCCACCGTGCTCACGCAAATGGGACCTGTGTACCAACTGATGGCCGGCACGCCGGAGAAGGTGGAGCTCAACTGACCGGAAACCGCGATCCTTATGCCTGCCAGCCCAGGAACTACGGCCTCACCTAATTCGCGCATTCGAGGCGGCCTTCATCCCCGATCCGAGCGGTCATGACGGAATCCATGCTCATGCTCCTGGTGGGCATCGTCCTGGCCTGGTTTGGCGGCGAACTCTTCGTCCAAGGCGGGGTCGGACTCGCCCGGTGGCTGCGCTGGCCTTCCGCCGTCATCGGTGTCACCGTCGCCGCCTTTGGCACCTCCTCCCCTGAGCTGATGGTGGCCATTCATGCCGCACTCGACGGGCTGCCCCAGATTTCGCTGGGCGATGTGCTGGGCAGCAATGTGGTGAACATTTCCCTCGTCCTCGCGCTCGTGCTCTGCCTCTCCGGCATGAAAGCAGAGGATGGCGGGGTGCGGCGGGACTGGTTCGTCAGCCTGCTGGTGCCTGGCGTGGTTTATCTGCTGCTCATGGATGGCTGGTTTTCACGTCTCGACGCCCTTGTGATGATGGCAGGCTTCCTGGCCTGGCTGCTCGCCGTCATCCGGCATGCCAGGCGGCACGCAGCCGCAGCGGTCGAGCCTGGGGAGGCTGTTTCTCCCGCCAAGGTGCTCCTGACGCTGGCGGCAGGGCTGGCTCTTTTGATCGGAGCCGCGCAGTTTGTGATTCATGGCGGCAAGGGAGTGGCAGAAGCACTGGGATGGAGCCCTTTCATCGTGGGTGCCGTGGTCGTGGCTGCCGCCACCAGCACGCCGGAACTGGCCACCACCCTCATTGCCCGCCTCCGTGGCCATCACGACGTGGGCCTGGGCAACATCCTCGGCAGCAACATCTTCAACGCCCTCTTCATCGCAGCCGTGGCCGCCCTGATCCAGCCTTACGCCGTCCGCCTGCCTGAAATCCTTCCCAGCCTGGCCTTTGGCGTGCTTACCATGCTGCTGATTCTTCCAGCCCGAGACGGCTCCATCGACCGCTGGCGTGGATTTTCATTGCTCGCCGTGTATGCAGCTTTTGTGTGGCTGACCGTCAACGCCACGTCTTCCTCCCATCACCCATGACCGCCACCCCTGTCGAAGTCCTCGCCACATCGCTTTTTGCCCTCGCAGTGCTGCACACCTTCAGCGTGAAGCGTTTCGCGCACTGGGCCCATCGTTTCCCAAACGGTTCGATCCAGGAGAACCTGCTCCATTTCCTGGCGGAGACGGAAGTGGTCTTCGGACTGTGGGCCGCCGCGCTTTTTGCAGGCGTGGCTGCGCTGAAGGGCAGTGTGCATGAGGCGGTTCACTACATCGAGAGCCTCAACTTCACGGAACCGAAGTTTGTGCTGGTCGTCATGGTCGTTGCAGCCACCCGGCCGATCGTACGGCTCGCGGAGGCCCTGATCTCGGCCATCGCACGCCTGCTGCCCTTCCGGGAAAGCATGGCCTTTTATCTCGCGGCGCTGTCGTTCGGCAGCCTGCTGGGCTCCTTCATCACCGAACCGGCGGCGATGACACTGCTGGCCATCCTGCTGAAGCGCCGCTACTTCGACTGCGGCATCAGCTCCCGCCTCGCCTATGCCACGATCGGGCTGCTGTTCGTGAACATCTCCATCGGCGGCACGCTCACCCATTTCGCCGCGCCGCCTGTGCTCATGGTGGCCTCGAAATGGCAGTGGGACATGGCGTTCATGTTCACCACCTTCGGCTGGAAGGCCGCCGCGAGCTGCGCCACCTCCACCGCCCTTGTTGCCTGGTTTTTCCGGAAGGAAATCCTGGCCCTGGAGGTCCCGAAGCAAACCGTTCAGCCCATTCCAGCCTGGCTGACCGCCCTGCACGTGGTCTTCCTGGGAATCATCGTCTTCTTTGCCCACCACCCGGACGTCTTCTTTGGCGTGTTCATGCTCTTCCTCGGGCTCGTCATCGCCACGCGTGAATTTCAGGACAACCTCAAGCTGCGGGAGGGGCTGCTGGTCGGATTCTTCCTCTCTGGCCTGGTCACCCTCGGCTCCCTCCAGTCCTGGTGGCTCAAGCCGCTCATCAGCGGCATGGATGGCGCCGCTCTTTACTACGGTGCCACCGCTCTCACCGCGATCACGGACAATGCCGCGCTGACCTACCTCGGCAGCCTCGTCGAGGGCATCACGCCGGAGCTGAAGTATGCGCTCGTCGCCGGCGCTGTCAGCGGAGGCGGCCTGACGGTCATCGCCAACGCGCCGAATCCTGCTGGGGCAGGCATCCTGCAGACGAGCAAGGCCTTCAAGGAAGAAGGCATCAGCCCTCTGGGCCTGTTGCTGGGCGCCCTCATGCCCACCGCCATGGCGGTGGTGTATTTCTGGCTGGTCTGACTTTCCTGCCCCGGCCGGCCAACCCTCAAAGGCTGGAAAAACCCGCTTGCGCCCGGGAAGGATGCCCCCATACTCCCGCCCCTCGCGAGCCAGACCCCCTGTTCAACTCGCCGTTGGTCTCCAGATCCACCCCTTCGTGGGGTATGGATGGTTCGCCTGGAGGTAACCCGGCACTCCATACCCAAACACCATGCCAGTTCGTCTCGCACGATTCGAAATGCCGAACCGTCTCGTCAAAAACGAGGCCACGGCCACCGAAACCTACGCGCAGTTCGTCGCCGAACCTTTTGACAAAGGTTACGGCCACACCCTCGGAAACAGCCTCCGTCGCGTCCTGCTTTCCTCGCTTGAGGGAGCCGCCATCACCTCCGTGAAAATCCGCGGAGTGGAACATGAGTTCTCCACCATCCCCGGCGTCGTCGAGGACGTGGTGCAGATCATCCTCAACCTGAAGAAGGTCCGCTTCCTTCACCACAGCGAAAGCAAGGAGCCCCGCCTCCTCTCCATTTCCTGCGAGAAGGACGGCACCATCACCGCCGGTGACATCAAGGACGACAATCACTACGAAGTCATCAACAAGGACCTCGTGATCTGCCACCTGGACCGCAAGATCAAATTCGACTGCGAATTCGAAGTGCGCGTCGGCCGTGGTTTTGCCTCCTGGGAAGAAAACAAGCGCACCGACATGCCGATCGGCGTCATTCCGATCGACTCCATCTACAGCCCGGTTGTGCGCGTCAAATACGGCGTGGAAAACACCCGTGTGGGACAGAACACCGACTATGACAAGCTGGTGCTCGACATCTGGACCGACGGCCGCATCACCCCGCAGGACGCCCTCCTCCAGTCCGCCGCCATCCTCCGCCACCACCTGGACGTCTTCGTGAACTACGACGACAAGGCCATCGAATTCGAGGCCGCTCCGGAAGCCCAGAGCGAGGAAAACGCCGAACTCCGCAAGCTGCTCAACATGAGCGTCAACGAGATCGAGCTCTCCGTCCGCGCCGCCAACTGCCTCAACAACGC
>CALDGV010000441.1 GCA_937941745.1 uncultured Prosthecobacter sp.
GCTACGTGAGCTACTCACCGAGCATCAAAATGGCCTACGGCGTGCCCGTGGTCGTGAACACCCGTGAGGAGAACAACTTCGCCCTCATGGCAGCGGATGTGGAGAAGGCCATCACGCCGAAGACCAAGGTCATCGCGCTGAACTTCCCCACCAATCCGACTGGCGGCATCATGCCCCCCGAGGAGCTTGAAAAGATCGCCGCCCTTGCCGTGAAGCATGATCTCTTCGTCTTCACCGATGAGATTTATTGCGAGCTGCTTTATGACAATCGCCAGCACAAGAGCATCGTTGAGTTCCCCGGCATGAGGGAGCGCACCGTGCTGCTGCATGGCTTCAGCAAGGCCTTTGCGATGACGGGCTGGCGTCTCGGCTATGCCTGTGCTCCAGCACCGCTGCGCGAGGCCATGATGAAGGTGCACCAGTACTGCATGCTGTGTGCTCCGATCATGAGCCAGATCGCCGGCATCGAGGCTCTGAAGATGGGGGCAAGCGCCTACGAGGAGATGCGCCAGAGCTACGAGATGCGGCGGAACATCATCGTCAGCCGCCTGAACGGCATGGGGCTGCACTGCTTCAATCCAGGTGGGGCCTTCTATGTCTTCCCCGAGATCCGCAGCACCGGCCTGACTTCGAAGGAGTTTGCCATCCAACTGCTGGAGAAGAAGAGCGTCGCGGTTGTCCCTGGCAATGCCTTCGGTGCTGCTGGAGAAGGCTTTGTCCGCTGCTGCTACGCCACCGCGCCTGAATTGATCGTCAAGGCCATGGACCTCATGGAGGAGTTCGTGAACGAAGTCCGAGGCTGAGGCTTGGCTGCAAGCGGAAGGCTCATGAACCGTCTCCCAAGCCTGCTTTTGCTGCTCCTGCTTCACGGCTGGAGCAGCACCTTGCAGGCTCATCAGGTGCCCAACATGACGGTGGAAGCCTCGTTTGAGGATTCTGGGAGCTTTGAGCTGAAGGTGAACCTGGATCCACGGGTGTTCCTGTCCTCCGTTCCCACTTCGCTGCCTCCGGTTCCGGCGGACTGGATTCTCAGCCAGTCCGCCGAAGAGGTGCAGCGCACGCAGGCCCAGGCGTCTGAGCATTTGCAGAAGCACTTGGAGGTGCGTCTAGGAGGAAAAGCGATCTCCCAAGCTGCCATCACTTGGCGGGCGATGGATGGTGCGACCAATCTGGAAGTGAACTCCGAAACCACGGAGACCCATCTTCTTGGAACTTTGAAGGGACAAGTTCCTTCAGGGCAGGGGGAGTTTGTGCTGTCCTTTGCTCGTGAAGCCCAGGTGAGCCTCATTCTTCTGCTGAAAACTCCCGAGATGGTGGAGCCGAAGGTGCAGGTGCTGTTTCCGGGGGAAACCAGCCGGCCGCTTAAGGTGCCGGAGTCACGTCCCGTGATGCCGACGGCTCAGGCGCGCGGGAAGGGCGGCTGGAAGGTCGTGTTGGTGGTGGGCAGCGTGCTCACAGTCCTGCTGGTGCTGCTGACGAGACGGAAGCGGTTGGGCCACAGCAGGTGAGCCGATGTCATCAGAGTAAAATAGAAATGAGGGTCCATGATGCGCCCCTGGGCGATCGGTGAAAAGGCGATCAGCGCCAGCACGGCATACCCGGCAGTGCCTCCCATCATGAAGCTTCGGAAGGCCGGGCCGTACAGTGTCAGCAGGTAGATCAAGAGTCCCGGAACGCCCAGTTCCAGCCACATGGCCACGTACTCGTTGTGAGGCGCCCAGCGTGCCGAGGCAGCGCCGACACCCCAGCCGAACACAGGCTTTTGCAGCACGGCTTCCCAGGCGTCTGCCAGGTCCTTGGCTCGTTCAGGAGATTTGAGCTTTTCAAAGTCGAGGTTGTAGATGGCTTCAAGGCGGTCCGCCGTGTTCTTGTCCTTCTGAAAGCCCTTCTGGGTGCGCTGCTGCATGATGGCGAACCCGCCCACGATCAGCGGCACCATGGCATAAGCACAGATCATGAGGAAGCCGATGTGCCTTCGGGCATTCAGAAGGATGTACATGCCGGTGATGAAGGCGAAGATCACCATGCCACTGCGGCCATAGGTCAAAGCCACGCCTGGCATCGCCGCAGCGATCAGGGCGACATTCCAGCGGAAGCTCTGCACAAGGGCAAAGCAGAGGCCGAGGCACTGGCAAAGCACGATCGGCGGCGAGTTCGGATGTCCATTGAAGCCGCTGAAGCGTCCTGGAATGCTGCTGAACTGCGCCACGCCGAGAAATTCGGCGATGGATGAGCCGCTGGTCAGCAGAATGGTCAGGATGGCCGCCCAGCGCATCGCGCGGATGCCTTGGGGGCAGGCCAGCACGGCCAGGATTGAAAGGACGACCATGAGAACCCGCAGGCAGGACATGGTCATCTCATGGGCTCCAGAGCTGGCAAAACGCCCCAGCACCGCGACATCGAGCAACCGGGTCACCGGCAGCAGCATGAGCAAGATCGCCGGAAGGCAGAGCCGGGGTTTGCTCAAAATGCAGGTGCCCATGCAGAGCATGAACACCATCGGAGTGAAATGGCTGGGTTTGACCGGGGAAAGGCCCGCGTTGTAGGTGCCGATCACCACGTCTGCAGCCAGCAGCCCAATGCAGGTCCCGCAGACCCAGACCGTGAGCCAGTCGAGTTGCTTTTGGTAACGCGGGGGCATGGTGGCGATGGTGTGAAGCTAGGCGGATTGGCAGCAACAGCTGCTTCCAAAGTCGTGGAAAAGTATCCGGCAGGGGAGAATAGCCTTATTGCCTATTGATTCTATATTTTTTATAATTAACTTTTTACGAATGTCGGCTTCCCCGTCCATTGCACTCATCATTCCCGCCTACAATGAGGCTCTCACCATAGCCGAAGTTGTCCGTCGCTTTGCCGCTGCTCTGCCGCAGGCTGAAATCGTGGTGGTGGACAACCGATCCAGCGACCGCACAGGCGACCTTGCCCGCGCTGCGCTCCAGGAGTGTGGTGCACGCGGAAGGGTGCTGGATGAGCTTCGGCCAGGGAAGGGGAATGCAGTGCGCCGTGCCTTTCACGACGTCATGGCCGACATCTATGTGATGATTGATGCCGACCTGACCTATCATCCTGAGGATCTTCCGGCCATGCTGGCTCCAGTCCTTGCAGGCGAGGCTGATTTGGTGGTCGGAGACCGACTTTCGACAGGCGATTATCGCAAGGAGAACAAGCGGCCGTTTCACAACCTGGGGAATGCGGTGGTGATCGGGCTCATCAACTGGCTTTTCAAGGTTCAGCTCAAGGATGTCATGTCAGGCTACCGGGTGATGACGCGGCGATTTGTGGAGCACACGCCCATCCTCCGCGCCGGATTTGAGCTGGAGACGGAGAGCACCATCTTTGCCCTCGATAACCGCTTCCGGATCGTCGAGGTGCCGATCAAGTACACCGATCGTCCGGAGGGCTCCTTTTCCAAGCTGAACACCTTCCAGGATGGTGCGCGGGTCCTGGCCACCATTTTCCGCATTCTGCGGGACTACCGCCCCAGCGTCTTCTTTGGCTCGGCTTCGGCTCTGCTCATCCTTGCGGCTCTGCTGGCTGGCTCACTGCCGGTGTATGACTACCTGATGTACCGGTATGTCTATCGTGTCCCCATGGCCATCCTTGCCACGGGGCTCATGCTGCTCGGCATGATGTTTGCCGGGATCTCGCTCATTCTGACGAGCATCAACAATTACTTCCGCGCGCTCTTTGAAATGCAGATGATGCGGCGTGGCAGCAGTTCCTCCGCTCCGCAGCCTCCGGCATCCTGAATCCGATGATGACCGGCATGCGTGCTTTTCTGGAGAAACAGGGTTGTCCGAGCTGCCTCAGGCGCTGGTGTGTGGCCCTGACGGTCGTTCACCTCCTCGTTTCAGCCGTACTGGCCTTGACGGGCCGTGCTGACTCCCTGGTGATCATCCAGGATGCTGGCGAGTACCTGGAGCTCGCCGGTTATCCGCTCACCCATGGTGCTTACTCCCTCGATGGAGTGCAGCTTTCCGGCAAGCGGGAGCCCGGTTACTCTGGATTCATCATGCTCTTCATGGCGGCAGGGCTGGTGAAGCCGCACGTCTTTTCTGTCGCGAACCTCTGGATCATCGTGGCGGTGCAGATTCTGGCCCATGGCTGGATCTGTGCGCGCATCACCCGGGCTGTGAAGTCGGTTTTCGGTGCCGCCAGCGCCTGGCTGGCGCTCATGATCATGCAGGCCAGCCCCATCGCCGTTTACCAGCATTCGCTGGGCAATGAATGCATGGCCATGGTGCTGCTGGGTTTGGTTCTCGTGGAGATCAGCCAGCGATGGCGTCATGGCCCTTCCTGGGCAGTCGTGGTGCGCACCGCCCTCTGGATGGGGCTGCTCGGCATCACCAAGTCCGTGAATGTGCTGTTCATTCCGGTGCTCAGCCTGCTGCTCTGGATTCGCACCCCGGTGCGCTGGCCCAAGGTGCTGGCGTTCTTCGTGGTCGCTCTGCTGCCTGCGCTGGCCTGGACCGCGAGGAACAAGGCGGTCTTCGGCCTGCCGATCATGGGTTCGATCGACGGCTTCAGCTCGCTCTACCGGGGAAACATCCTGCCTTACTACCAGATTTCATCCCCGGACCATCCTGCCATGCCGGAGGAAGCTCAGAAGGCCCTCGCCGCCTGCAAGGATGACGGCGAAAAATACCGGTGGTACAAGGCCGCGGCGCTCGAATGGCTCCAAGCCCATCCGGTCCAGTATGTGAAGCAGTGCCTCCATCGGGCTGCAGCCATGTTCATCGAGCTCTATCGAGAGGAAAAGATCGCCTGGTGGCGTTATCCCATCGTGCTTCTGGTGGGCAACGACCAGCTTCTGCTCACGCTGGCATTGCTGTTCTGCCTGGTTCCGCTTTGGCGCAGGCAGGAAATCTGGATTGAGGTCAGCATGCTGTTCTTTCTGTTCAGCACAGCCATCTACAGCGCGGTTTACGGGCAGGAGCGATACCTGCATCCAGCCTTCTTTCTTCTCGCTCCAGTGCATGCCTGGTGCCTCGTGGAGGTCATCCTGCCCTGGTGGCAGGGCTGGCGAAGCCGTCGTGCCATCAAGGCACCCTGAGTGAGCTTCGAAGATTGCCTTGGCGGCGGCTTCCGGATAAACCGCCCTGATGCTGCGCCTCTGCTTGTTTCTTGCCTGCCTTCAGTCTGCTGTCTGGGCTCGTGTTCCCTGGAGCACTTCACGCATTCAAGGTTCGCCAGAACCTGCCAAACCCTTCGTCACCGAACCTGTCTGGACTACGCAGGACGTGGCCGAGGTTCTTGAGATTGTCGGCGTTCCTGGAGGCGGTGCCTGGCTGGTGGAGAATGGTGGCAAGATCTGGTCGGTGCCGAATCCCGGCGACACGGGCGGGCGTAAACACCTCATCCTGGACCTCAAGCAGCATGAACCCAAGCTCTCTCATGCCTACGGCTTGGCCCTGCATCCTCGATGGCGGGAGAACCGGGAGGTCTTCATCACTTACACTGTGGGTGACAAGCTGCCCGACGGCACCCGCTTGTCACGTTTCAAGCTCAGCTCCCTGGAGCCTCCGGTGATGGACCCCGCGAGTGAAGAAGTGATCCTGACCTGGCTCTGTGGTGGCCACAACGGCGCTCATCTGCAGTTTGGGCCGGATGGCATGCTTTATGTGAGCACCGGCGATGCCGAGGTGCCTGCTCCGCCCGATCCACGCCATACAGGCCAGGACAACTCCGACCTGCTGAGCAGCATCCTGCGCATTGATGTCAGCCGGCGGGACCTGGGGCTGGCCTACGCCGTGCCTTCAGACAACCCGTGGCGGGGCAAGCCTGAGGTCCGGCCCGAAATCTGGGCCTTCGGCTTTCGCAATCCATGGAAGATGAGTTTTGATGAACAAGGCCGGTTGTGGTGTGGTGATGTCGGATGGGAGCTTTGGGAGATGATCCATCTCGTCGGCCGAGGCGCCAATCATGGCTGGAGCGCCATGGAGGCCTCCCAGCAGATTCATCCTCACCTGCTGAGTTCTTTGGCTCCCATCACGCCGCCCGTTGTTGCACATCCTCACACCGAGGCGGCGAGCATCACTGGCGGATATGTCTACCGCGGCAGAAGGCTGCCAGAGCTGATGGGTGCCTACATCTACGGCGACTACGAGACCGGGAAAATCTGGGCACTTTGGCATGATGGCACCAGGATCACCCGCCATGAGGAGATCGCCGACACACCGCACAAGATCGTCAGCTTTGGCCTGCTGGATGACGGAGAATTGGTTTACGCCCACTGGGGCAAGCCGGCCACGTTTCACCGCCTTGTGCCGAATCCTGCTTCCACCAGGACCTCCAGCTTTCCGCGCAAACTCAGCGAAACGGGCCTTTTTGCAGACCTCTCCCAGGACTCGCCAGCGGAAGGGGTTCATGAGTTCGAGGTGGCCGAGCCCATGTGGCAGGATGGGCTGCAAGGCCGTCGGTTCATCGCTCTGCCAGGGCAATCCAGGGTGGAGGTGACCGTTTCCCGTCGCCCCGATGGAAGCATCAGCGGCTCGAAGGTGGTCTGGCCCAAGGACGCCGTGCTGGCAAAGACGCTGCGCCTTGCAGGGAAAGATTCTGCCAGGGTCGAGACTCAGGTACTGCACTTCGATGGGGAGGCCTGGAATGGCTACACCTACCGTTGGAACACGCAGGGAACGGATGCTGAACTGGTGGACGCTGGCGGCGGTCGGGCCACCCTTCACGGGAAGGAACACAGTTTTCATGCCAGGGCTGAATGTGCTCGTTGCCACACGCCTTGGGCGGGATTCGCCCTGGGTTTTCAGCCTCATCAGCTTGTCCAGGTGGCTGGCAGGCCAGCCCATGAAGGCGCCGTGGCAGCGGGGCTTGTCCCGGGCACCTTTTTTGAGGCAAGCAAGGCTCGCCTCGTGTCCAGCCGTGATACCCGCGAGGCCTTGGACGAACGGGCGCGTTCCTGGCTGCATGCAAACTGTGCCCATTGTCATCGCCAGCATGGCGGCGGCTCAGTTGCGTTGAAAGTGAACTTGGAACTGCCGCTTGCCGAGACAGAACTGCTCGGTGCGAAGCCGCTCCGTGGTGACCTGGGGCTCACAGATGCACGGCTCATCACCCCAGGTGCGCCTTGGCGCAGTGCGCTGCTGGCCCGCATCGCACGCACCGGAGCCGGGCGCATGCCCATCATCGGTTCGCATCAGGTGGACTCCCATGGCTTTCAATTGCTGTGGCAATGGGTTGAAGATCTAGGCCAACGAAATTCTCCACGCTCTGAACCGCTGGCATCTGATTCAGAAGCTGTTCAGGAACCACTGACCGCCAGCCGCGCACTGCGGGCGATTCATGCCCACGAGTTTCATTCAGAAGCCGCCGCCAAGGCGGACTTTGAAGCGGGATTGAAATCTTCGGATCCGAACATCGCGCCGCTTTTCGAGCGCTTCCTGCCTCCAGACCAGCGCCGCAAGGTGATTGGTCCTCAGCCGGATGTCGCTCAGATCCTTGGCTTGAGTGGCGATGCCCGACGTGGTGAGGCCTTGATGTCGCCAGACGGGGCGTTGTCCACCTGCCTGGCCTGCCATTTCGTGAACGGCACAGGCCGCGATTTTGGTCCAGACCTGTCCAAGGTCGGTTCGCGGCTCTCCAAGGAACAGCTTTTGGAAAGCCTGCTTCATCCCTCCCGGACCATCGCGGAAGGTTATTCCGCCCAGATGGCTGAACTAGCGGATGGCACCTCGCAGCTTGGGTTTGTGGTGAAACGCTCCGCGGATCATACGGTCTTCAAGCTGCCGACCGGGCAGTCCATTCCTCTCCGCCATGCGGAGATCCGCTCATTGAAGCCGCTGCCAGCTTCGCTGATGCCCGAAGGCCTGCTTCAGTCCCTGACGCCTGATGAGGCCGCTGATGTTCTAGCCTATCTCAGTTCGCTCAAATAGTCCGCACTTGCCTGTGAAGGTGTGTTTCAGATACAAGCCAAATCATGAAAGCCTTTTTCAAGCCCTGCTGTCTCGGCCTGATGCTGGCCCTGGCCGTGCCTGCTGCAGCGCTGGACCTCACCCAGCATGCTTTTTTCAAGCATTTGATCGGAGAGTGGGAAGCTGAGGGCGAACTGAAGGGTGAGAATGACAGCATCGTTACGGTCACGCAGACCTGGACAGGCCGGGTGGATGCTGAAGATACCTTTTC
>CALDGV010000442.1 GCA_937941745.1 uncultured Prosthecobacter sp.
ATCACCGGTGGAGGATTGTTTTTTGATGTGAAGCCTTGGCTTTTCGGCCTTTTCGGGGCCATGGCAGTTTCCGCGCTGCTCTGGCTGCCCTTTGTCAGTGGCATCACCCGCAGTGTCCGCGCCAACATGCATGCCACGGAGCACATCGCACGCGGACGTTTTGATGTCCGGGTTCCAGAGAACCGGAGCGATGAACTGGGCCGCCTGTCCCACGCCGTCAATCAGATGGCGTCACAGCTGGATGGCATCGTGCGCGGGCAGAAGCGTTTTTTGGGCGATATCGCCCATGAGCTCTGCAGTCCCATGGCACGCATGGAGATGAGCCTGGGCATCCTGGAGACACGCTTGACCGATGACGACGCGCTAAGGCTGGCTGATGTTCGAGAAGAGCTGGCTCACATGTCATCGCTTGTTCATGAGCTGCTTTCCTTTTCCAAGAGCACGCTGGCCTCTGCTTCGAAGCCTATGGAGAACGTGCCGCTGCTTTCACTGATTGACGATGTGGTCGGCATGGAGGCGGTGCCTGCGATGAAACTGCGGGTCAATGTGCCCGCGGAGCTGGTCGTGCGCTGCATTCCCGAGCTTTTGCGCAGGGCGATCGGCAACATCCTCCGCAACGCCTGCCTTCATGCACCGGAAAGCGACATTCACATCGCCGCTCATCGAATGAAGGGCGACCGCCTGCTGCTGAGAATTGCCGATGAGGGCCCCGGAGTGCCTAAGGAGAGCCTGGCCAGATTGTTTGAGCCCTTTTATCGGGTGGATACCAGCCGTGACCGGCAGACGGGCGGCAGTGGTCTTGGACTCGCCATCGTGAAAAACTGCATCGAAACCCTCGGTGGGTCGGTCGCAGTGCGCGCCAATCAGCCTCAAGGTCTGGTTTTCGAGCTCGATCTGCCAACCGCGTGAGGGGGCTGAGCGCTGCTCTGTCGCGTCCTGCCTTATTTGAGGGACTTCAGTTTCACGGCACGGATGGCAGCCGTTGTGTTGAAGGTGGAGAGCGCCAGCGGTGCGTAGCTTTCAATGGGGCCGGGGCGCAGGCTGATTTTCCTGCCTTTGATGTCCTGATCCACGATCTGCTTGTCATCCAGCCAGACCGACAGGTTTTCCGGGGTCACTCGGAGGCGGATTTTGTACCATTTGTCGTCTTCGTACTTCTGGTAGCTGCCAGTGCTGTTGTTGGCTGCATCCACGTCATCAATGCTGCTGATGCCGGTGACGCTTCCTCCCCAGCCACCGCAGATCAGAGTGGCGCAGGTCTTGAGGCTGCCGACCGGGAAGGTCAGCCCGCAGAAGAAGTCCACCCCTTGGAGCCGTCGCGCTTCCAGCGTGATCTCATAATGGGTGACCGGCAGCTCAGCAGCCTTCTTGTAGATGACGCCGCTCAGGCTCTCCCCTTGATTGATGATCAGTTCCTCACCCTCGATCTCCACCTGGCCGCTTCCGCCGATGTCCACGACTTCCCATGCATCGAGGGATTTGCCATTGAAAAGCACCCATTCCTTGGGCGATGGGGCTTTGTCGTCGGCGTGGATTCCGGTGCAGAGCAGGGCCAGGGTGCTGAGGCAGGCGAGGAGGTGGTTCATGGACGGTCAGTCAAGCTGACACAGCGTCGTGCTTGCCGTCAAAGAAGTTTCCGTGTCTGCCCTCGATTTTACAGGGAGACTCCGCCATTGGCGGTGATGGCTTTTGCCAGACCCTCCCAGCCGCCAGGGCGCTGCTGCTGGAACATGTGAAGGTAGAGGGCCACCTGCTTGGCCGGGTAGGCAGCCAGCAGTGCACTGATGCCGGCGCTCGCCTTGTCTTCTGCGATTTCTTCGGGGAGATTTTCCACCTGGCCCTTGCCATCATGCTCCACACCAATCGCATCCAGGAAGGTGATGAGCATGCGGCTCTGGGATTTCAGCAGCCAGATCTGGATGAGCTGCTCGATCACCGGACCATTCACCTTCAGATTCAACTGCTGAATCAGCCACTCCTGCTGCTGGGCGCGGGACTTCTCCAGGATGAACTGGGGGCGCAACTTCCGTGCGGCTGCCAGTGAGTTCAGCATGGCCCGGTAGGCCGGCCGTTCATCGTTCTGAATGTAGGAGAGGATCTGGGTGCGCAGTTCAGGGCCGATGGCTTCGAGCAGTTGCTGGGCGGTCATGGAGGTGGTTGGCTGGGTGAAAAGGATCGCAGCACATCCGGCCGCGGGCGCGTCTGCTAGCACGCTGCCTCTTTGCAGGCAACCGCTTTCCCGGGTCCTGCTTGGCAGGCTGCCAAGGTCTCGGGATGCTGAATGGGCTAAGATCGCCTTGACCGGTTCGGGGCCAATCTCATATTCGGCCGCCCTTCGCCGCCTCTTGGCAATGACTGACCTCCCCCAGGGCAGCTCCCGGACCCATGGCCGTTTCCAAAAAATCCCCTCCAGTCAAGCGTTCAGCCCGTGCGGCCGCAGCTGCTTCTTCCTCCGCTGCATCGGCGCCACCGGTCGCAGGCAGTTCCAGCGCCGCGGGCTCGCAGCCGGCCAAGCGTGGGCGAGGGAGGCCACGCAAGCATCCCGTTGTGGAGAAGTCAGTGCCGCAGCCGCTTCTTTCTCCTGACGGCACGCTTGTCAAAAGACGGCGCGGTCGTCCTCCCAAGAGCGGCTACACCGCGCCTGCAGTGGTGGTGTTCAATGACATCAATGCCCCGGAGATCCAGTCCCGCATCCGCGGCCTGATTCGACTGGCCAAGGATCAGGATCACCTGACCTGGGATGACATCAACGAGGCGCTGCCTGCTGGCATTGTCACGGTGGACCTTGTTGAGGGGGTCATCACCCGCCTGAGGTCCCTGGAGATCAAAATTCTGGAGGATGCAGAGTCCGCCACACCCCGGCAGGTCGTGACTGCCCCAGTGAAGTCTGGTGCTGCTGCTGCCAAGGAAGAATCTCCCAAGCTCGACCAGCTCGATGATCCAGTGCGCATGTACCTCCGTCAGATGGGGCAGGTGCCGCTGCTGACCCGCGAGCAGGAGATCGAGATTTCCAAGCGCATCGAAAAGGCTGAGAACGACCTTCTGGCCTGCCTGCACAATGTGGGTTTTGTGGCGCAGAGCTACCTGCATTATGCCCGTGGTCTTGCCGATGGTCTTGAGCGCTTTGACCGCCTTGTCATCGACCGGAAAAATGAGGAACGTGAACTCTACTTCAAAAAGCTCGGTCCGCTGATTCAGCAGGTGGAGGAAGCGCTGAAGAAATGTGGTTCCCTTTATCAGGCCACCATCTCTGCGCCGCCCACCGGCAAGAAGCGGGAGAATGCCGACGCCGCCTTCGAAGCTGCCAAGACCGCCTTTTTCAAGCTTTGTGGCAAATTCTTCTTCAAGCAGAAGATCAATGAAGACTTCGTCGCGCTCATGGAGCGCAAGCTGAACGAGCTCGAAGCCCTCAAAAACGAGATTGCCCAGCATCCGCGCACGCAGAGCCTGAAGGACAAGCTGCATCAGTTTGAACGGGATTCCTGGCAGACGGCCGATGGTTTCAAAAAGATCGCCGCCGATGCCCGCCGCTGTGTCGCCGAGTCCACACGCGCCAAGACGGAGATGATTGAAGCCAACCTCCGGCTGGTCATTTCGATTGCCAAAAAGTACACCAACCGAGGCCTCTCCTTCCTGGATTTGATCCAGGAGGGAAACATGGGCCTCATGCGTGCTGTGGAGAAGTTTGAGTACCGCCGCGGCTACAAGTTCTCCACCTATGCCACTTGGTGGATTCGTCAGGCCATCACCCGCAGCATTGCGGACCAGGCGCGCACGATCCGCATTCCGGTGCACATGATCGAGACGATCAACAAGCTGATGCGGGTGCACAAGCAGCTGGTCCAGGAACTGGGACGTGACCCGACTCCTGAGGAGATCGCCGATGAGATCCACCTGCCGGTGGAGCGTGTGAACGCCGTGCTGCGCATGTCTCAGCAGCCTGTGTCCATGCAGGCGAAGGTGGGTGACAGCGAAGGAGACACCGAGTTTGGTGACTTCATCGAGGACAAGGAAGCCCGGGATCCCATGGAGCTTACGGCGATGAACCTCTTGCGCGACAAGCTGAAGGATGTTCTCGACACCCTGAATCCTCGCGAGCGCGAGGTGCTGGAACAGCGCTTTGGCCTCGTGGATGGAGCCGGACGCACCTTGGAAGAGGTCGGCAAGCAGTTCAGCGTCACCCGCGAACGCATTCGCCAGATCGAAGCCAAGGCGCTGCGCAAGCTGCGCCATCCAACCCGCATCCGGAAGCTCGGAGGTTTCTTTGGCGCGGAATAAGCGCAACCTGGCATGTCACGCGGTGCCGATTTGACGGCTTGCGTGCCTGCCGGAGTTTCTGGAAACTCTGTCCATGATCTGGAGGCTTCTTTCGGTCATGATCGTCCTTTTCTGGGCGGTGATGACCGGACTCATCATCCGTGACAGCTATTTCCCCGACCACTCACGCTTTGCTGAAGTGCCCGTGAGCCTGGTTTTTGACCTGTTTTTGGAGGAAGCCGCTGCATTCAACAACAGCCTGCACCTCTATCAGGGAGATCAAAAAATGGGCCACACCCATTTCGCGCTGCGCAAGCTGCCGCAGGGAAGCCAGGCTCCTCGCTACGCCCTGGTGGCGACAGGGGCGGTGAAACTCCCAGCAACGGCTGCAGCCGTGGAGGCCGGGTTCCGTCTGCGTGGAGAGCTTTCGCCCAACGGGCACTGGCATGCTTTCGAGCTTGAGGTGACCTCTGCCGAAGCTGACACCGAGGCGGAAATTCACTGGAGGGAAGGGGAGCGGCTGCCCCGCATGCAGGTGCGCAAGGCAGGGCAGGTGATCATGGACACGGACCGTGCCATGGCCCTGCTCGAAAGCCCTGCCTCTGCAGCCTGGATGCAGTCAATGATGCCAGCCAGCCTTCCATCGTTGCGCGATGGTGGCATGACCTTGAGGGCACGTGAAGGCCGTCTGGATCTGGCGGGCAAGAAGCGCCGCTGTTACGTGGTCAGCAGCAGCCTGATGCAGGGATACGAGGCCCAGCTCTACTTTACCGAACTCGGCGAACTCGCCCGCATCGAGCTTCCTGGTGGGTATCGTCTCATTGAGCCCATGCTGCATGGCTTGGAACCGGGCTTGAAGACGACCTCCTTTTGAGCGTTAGGCCACCTTCGTCCGCATGAGTGATTTCCTCGTCATTGACCATGTCTCCAAAAGCTTTGGCCTGCTTCAGGCGGTGGCGGATGTGTCCATCAGCATTCGCCGTGGTGAGGTCTTTTCGCTCCTGGGGCCCAGTGGCTGTGGCAAGACCACCCTGCTGAGGATGCTGGCTGGTTTTGAAAGGCCTGATGCAGGACGGTTGCTGCTCAATGGCGCAGACATCACCGCCCTGCCGCCGGAGCGCCGGCCGGTGAACACGGTGTTTCAGAACTATGCGCTCTTTCCGCATCTCAGCGTCTGGGAGAACATCGCCTTCGGTTTGAAAATGGCGAAACGAGCCTCTGCAGACATCCGCTCGGCAGTGGAAAGGATGCTGATGCTCACCCGGCTGGAGGCGCAGGCGCACCAGAAGCCCGCCCAGCTCAGTGGCGGCCAGCGGCAGCGTGTTGCCATTGCGCGGGCGCTGGTGAACGAGCCTCAGGTGCTGCTTTTGGATGAGCCGCTTGCGGCTTTGGATCTGAAACTGCGCCAGCACATGCTCGCAGAGCTGCATGCACTGCATCGCGAGGTCGGCACCACCTTTGTCTATGTCACCCATGATCAAGGCGAGGCCTTGAGCTTGAGTGATCGCATCGCTGTGATGAATCATGGGCGTGTGGAGCAGCTCGCCACGCCGGTGGAGCTCTACGAATCTCCTGCCAATGCCTTCGTGGCTGGATTCATCGGTGATGCCAACTTCCTCCAAGGCGTGGTGCAGGAAATGATGCCCGGAGGCCTGGTGCGCGTGCAGGTGGAAGGCATGGGGATGCCTGTGGTGAGGGCTGGAGAATCTACGCTGCGACCTCAGGAACAAGTTCGCATCATGGTGAGGCCAGAAAGCCTGCATCTCAGCCTGGAGCATCCTCCGGCCAGCGCGCCTGGGAATCCTTTCCAGGCCGTAATTGAGGAGGTCATCTACTTTGGTGCTCATGAGCGCCTTCGTCTCAGGGCTGGTGGCCTGATTATGCATGCTCAAAAATCAGGGGGAGCATCGCTCCAGGCCGGACAGACCGTTTGGGTCAGCTTTGATCCAGAGTCCGGACGGGTTGTCGAGCACGCCTGAGGCCGCCTTGTCAGAGATTGTCATTCAGCAAAGCTGGCCTACCCATCCGCATGATCTCGCTGCGCATCTTCTGCACTGGGCTGGCTGCCTGGATCAGTGGCGCGTCATCATTGAAGGCCGAGCCGCGTTCATGGACCAATGCCTCCGGGAAAACCCTGCTGGCCGAGTTCGCCGGGGTGAGCGGGGAGCAGGTCGCCCTCGTGCTACCAGATGGCAGCCGGGCCACTGTAGCTCTGGGCTCGCTTTCGCTGCCGGACCAGGAGTGGGTGAGGCGTCAGCAGCCGGTGGAGATGACACGTTTGCCCGAGCTGAAAAGGATGCCGGATCAGGTGAAGGAGCCTCTCCTCTACACCACCGTCCGCGTGCTGCGCGAGGAGCCTGGAGACTGCCTTTACGAATCCGCACATTTTGAGTTTCAGACGACAGCCAAGCTCGGCGTGGCCTTGATGAAGGACATCTGTCGTGCGTTTGAGAGCACTTACGAGCTCGTGCGTGTGATGCCCTGGGGCATCGAGCCACGGCCTGAAGCCAAGCGACGTCGATTTCGGGCTGAACTGTTTGAAAGCCGTGACCAATACCTGGCCACGGGCGCGCCGACCTGGTCCGCCGGTGTTTATTCGATGAAGGACAAGGTCTTCCGCATTCCTTTCCAGGAACTGGGCATCTCCGAGCGTCCCGGTGCTGGGGGTGCCTATTACCGGAAGGGTGAAATCAACAACGACACCATCACACACGAGATCACCCACCAGATGATGCACGAATACGTGCCTTACATGCCGATCTGGCTGGCGGAGGGGCTGGCGGAATACACTTCCAACATTCCCTATCGTGGAGGCACTTTTGCCGTGGTGGAGGATCTGAGTGTCTTTGATGCCAGGCCAGCGCGTTCGCCACGACGGCGTGGGCTGCTGGCGATGGTCTCCGGCAGGCCGCAATGGATCGGGGTGGAGAAGGTCTGGAGCCTCACAAGAGACATCACCACCTTCCAGCCAATTACCCATTTCACCCTTCCGGAGGATGGACAACCGCCTGCAGCCCAGCCTGCTCCTGCTCCACCGGCGGATGTGCGG
The DNA here is from genome assembly GCA_937941745.1 of uncultured Prosthecobacter sp. Classification (GTDB taxonomy): domain Bacteria; phylum Verrucomicrobiota; class Verrucomicrobiia; order Verrucomicrobiales; family Verrucomicrobiaceae; genus Prosthecobacter. Next base: position 7,307 of record CALDGV010000442.1, read on the forward strand.
CAGATCGGTGATCACTACCATTCGGCCCACCTTCTGGCTGCCTTCTTTGTTCGTGACCGCCAGGGGCTGCCGCTCCGGCGCTACTTCGAGGCTCTCCAGCAAGAGATTCCGAAGTGGCCTCCCTTCTGGAAAGCGCTGGATGACTACAGCGCCGCTTTGGAGAATCTGCGCCCGGACTATGAGGCTTATGACAAAGCCATGAAGGAGTTCATGAAGCAGCCCGGCGTCACCCTTCAAGCAGACGGGCAAATCGCTTTCCCGGCTGATCTGAGCCTGCCAAAAGCCCCGCCCGAAGCTCCCAAGGTGCCACTGCCTCCCGATCGCACAGATCCGCAGGCCGTCTGCATGAAGCACCTGCACCTTCTGCTGGATGGTCGCACCCTTGGCCAGCTGGCCGAAGAGGTGGAGCGCTTCAGGGTGAAGGTCGGGGATGTCTCAGGGCGCTGAAAACGCCTTTCAGAGCCCCCTCGCCGTGATGCCTCAGGCTCGCTTCAATTTTCCGCTGGCAGTCAGGGGCAGCTCTGGCACTGCACTGAACATCAGCGGAATCTTGTAGCCTGCCAGATGGGCGCGCAGATGATTGCGCAGTTCCATCGCGGTCGGTGCTCCCTCTGGGCTGGCGATGTAGCGGGCCACGGGCACTTCGCCATAGAGTGGGTGCAGGCGCGCTTCGACGAGGGAACGCTGCACTTTTGGATGAGCGTCCAGCACCGCCTCCACCTCTTCGGGGAAAACCTTCATGCCACCTACATTGATGAGCGTCTTTTTGCGTCCGCAAATGAAGACTCGGCCAGCGGAATCACGGCGTCCGAGGTCGCCAGTGGCAAACCAGCCCTGCGCATCCACCACCTGGGCACGAGGGAGCCAGGGATCAAGGTAGGCGTCAAACATGCCAGGGCCACGCAGGCAGATCTCCCCGGGGTCTCCCTGAGGAGGTTCCTGGCCGTTTTCATCCTTCAGCAGGCATTCGTAAGCGGGCAGTGGCAGGCCGATGGCCTCAGGAGCCTCGACGGCTCCGCTCTGGTTCAGCACGGGCAGGCCAAGCTCGATGATGCCGAGGCCTTGTACAAGGTTGCGGCCAAAGCGTGTGCGGAACTTTTCCGCCGTGGTGGCATCCAGGGCCGCCGCTGTGGCGACAGCAAGGCGCAGCGTGCTCCAGGAGGCCAGGTCTGGTGCCTCCACGAGCTGGCGGTAATGCACCGGGCTGCCATACATCACCGTCGCTTTTTGTTCGGCGCCGGCACGCAGCAGGTCTTCGCCAAGATGGGTTTCCTCGATGATCGTCGTCGCGCCGTGGTAAAGGTAGAGCACGATGGAGACGGCAAAGTGGTGCGCCATCGGCAGCACCCAGAGGATCCGGTCGCCAGGGCCGATGCGCAGGCCTTCATTGGCGGCGGTGATGCGCTGGAGCAGTGATTCATGGGAGAGCAGCACGCCCTTGGACTTGCCCGTGGTGCCGGAGCTGAAGCGGATGAACGCCGGGTTCAGCGCCTCGAATGCATCGCGAGGGAAGCCAGTGTCAGGCATCGGCGGAATGCGCGTGATGAGGACACCCTGACCATTGACCTCCAGACGGCCCAGGTTCTCGGCATT
>CALDGV010000443.1 GCA_937941745.1 uncultured Prosthecobacter sp.
ATCTGCGCCGGGCTCATCCTCTTCGATGGCCCCACTATCCGCTTTCACCGACTCCTGGCCGACGAGCTTGAGCATGACCGCAGCAGCGACCTGCATGGCCTCGCAGTCCCAGTAGTGGTTGGGGCGTTTGCCGATCCGCTCCCAAAGCCACTTGCCGCCTTTACGCACACGCTGCTCGCTCTCCATCTGGGTGAGGTAGTCGTCTCCGGCATCCTCGGCGATTTCCCAGGTTGGGCCGCGCTCGGGGTCCTGATTGCGCCGCAGTCGCGCGAGCATGTCCTTGATGTTGAGGTTGGACCAGTAGAACACCGAGCAGCTCTGGCCACGCCCGAGCACCACCTTCCGGCGCGGGGAATAGAACCGATGAACCGTCCGACCGTCCTTGGTTCGATGCACGTAGGTGGCCCGTCGGTCGCCCATCAGCGCCACCCAGCCATGTTTGGCACACTCGCGATAGACGTCGTAGGTGGCGTGACCCGCATCGACAAAGACCAGGTTGGCGTGAACCGCAAAGCGCTCCTGAAGACTGAGAACCTCGTCCCAGGTGGGCACACGCTCTCGCCAGACCAGGCGGGATGATCCCTCAAGCGACCAGCCGCGCACGACCACGAAGAAGTGATCCATCTGGCAGTCCACGGTCATGAACCGCAGTGGAGCCACCGACTGAGCAGGATCAAAGGGCGGTGGCAGGAACTTGCCTTGCCGGCTGACGGCCGCCTCGTCGTCCCAGGTTTCTCCCAGACGATAGCCGCTTGGAGTGATCTCCAGCTTGAAGTCCTCCAGGTAGTCGCGCCAAGGCAGAGCGAGGCGCTTCTGATAGAACTGCCGCAGCGGCTCCAGATCGCCCCTTTTTGCAGCGGCCTTTGCCCGAAGATACAGTTCCGCCAGCCGCCCCCAGCTCATGGCGCACAGGGCATTCCAGTGGAAACCGACGTTTTCAGGCGAGGCGTTCAGGTTGGTGGGCACATACCGACCTGAAACATTGAGGTGTCTGCGGGTGCGATCATTGTCCTCAAAAGCATGATTGCATCCCTCGCAGACCAGCGAGGCCGTCTCACGCACACGGGCGAAGTTCCATTCGCCATCATCGTCCCGGGCATCCTTGCTCCACTCGACGTTCTCCCACTTGAACGGCTGGCGCAGGCGACAATGCGGACATTCAAAGGTCCACTCGCGCATGTCGGTGGTTTCAAACTTCCGGTGGGTATCGTCGTTCTCCTCACCGCCCTGCGACATGAAGAGGCACTTCCCTAGCCATCCGAAGGCGGTCACGCGGGCCTCGGCCTCGGCCATGTGACCGACGGGCCAGCGCCAGGTTTCATCACCGATGAGCCAGCGGATCGAGCGACGCTGAAGGTTGGTCTTGTTGTGAGCTCCGAGAACCCAGAGCGTCATGCCATGGGAAAAGTGCTTGGTGCTCGTCTTGAGCTTGTGCCTGTCTTTCGGGTAGAGGGCTTTGACCGCAGGGCATTCGTCGAACAATCGTCCCAGGCGGCTTTCGGCCTGATCCTTGGCGTCGTCGTCTGTCTGGTCGAGCCACAGGGCCGGCCCGGGCAGGTTGGCGATGATGTAGCAGGCCCCGATCTCGCCAATCGTCGTCTTGGAGGACTGGATGGCGGCGAGGATGAAGACAATCCTGGCCTTGGGATCGACGAGAGCTTCAAGAGGCTCCTTCAGCCAGGGTGAATTGTCCGCACGAAACCGGCCCGGCACGGGGGAATACGGGATCGAATGAATGTGCTCCTCTGCCCAGGCCCAGGGCGGACGACGATCCGGGGGCTGCCAGATCCGGCAGCCAATCTGTCGCAGATTCTCAGCCATGACCTTGGTTGAGCAGAGTGAGCACCTCGTCGATGGCACGGCGGTTTTCCTCCTGGATGCCCGTGGCATCGAGGCCAGAGAGGATCGGGGGGAGTTCGTTCTCGAACTTGTTGCGCAACAAGCTGGTGACGCGACCCGCGACCTTTGCCCATTCGAGACTGACCTCCTCGATGGAGACGTAGAGGGCCTTCTTCACGGCCACCTTGAGCTCGCGGTCCTCCACTTCAGCAAGGAGCTTGCGGGCACGTAGAGCTGTTTCCTCGTCGGCAGCAGGTGCCGCACCTTTCAAATCATGGCGCTGCATGAAGTCGCGCCAGGCGGCCACATCATGCAGGCCATTGGCGGCTGGCGTTGGGGCGTCCTTGCGTTTTCGCCAGGTGGTCAGCGACTGCCGGGTGACACCCAGGACTTCGGCCAAATCGACGTAGTTTCTCGCAAAGGCAGGCCCCAGCTTTTCGCCACCCACAGTGCTGCTGGCCACGTTTTGCAGCATGGCCCGCTCAGCGCGCGTGAGCTTCCCTCCCTTCTGCACGCGTTGAACCAGGTTGGCCAGGTCCTTGTTGAGGAGCTTCCGGGCAAGATCAGGAGGCAGTGAGGTGTCCATTCGCCTCATGCCGTGGAGTCAACCTCACGGCATCATCAGGTTCATCGCCAGACAGGGTTTTGACATTGCCAGAGGGGCGTGAGCATCCCCATCTTCTGCGCCCACACGAGTTTGATTGATCCGCGTGCGCTCAAACCCAACCCTGCCAACCCGAACCGCCACAGTGCGCACCAGGTGGCGTTGCTGGCATCCATCATCCAGGACCAGGGCTGGCGGAACCCGATCACGGTTTCCAAACGGAGCGGGCTCATTGTGCGCGGCCACGGACGCCTTGAAGCCGCAATGCTGATTGGCTGTGCCGCTGTTCCTGTGGACGAGCAGGATTATGCCAGCGAGGCCGAGGAACTGGCCGACCTGCTCGCCGACAACCGATTGGCGGAACTCGCCGAACTGGACGAAGGCGACCTCAAGAGCCTGCTGGCCAAAATCCAGGAGAGCGATCCATCCTTTGACCTCGAACTGACTGGTTT
>CALDGV010000444.1 GCA_937941745.1 uncultured Prosthecobacter sp.
TTTTGATACAGGCTCGTCTGAAGAGTGCGGGTGAGCACGCTGAGGTAGTAGCTCTTGCCAGACGAGGGCGCACCTACGATGGAAAAGATGTGGTGCGGCGTGTCCATGAAGCCCGGTGGCAGCTTCCGGCGGCAGTGCGGACAGGCCAGGTCTGGAGCGGCAAGCCCCATGGCATCCAGCGCCTGGCCGCGGTCATTGAAGCGGGTGGCATGGAAGCGCTGCATCGCATCCTCCCCCAGCAGCGGGTCACCGCGCAGGCTGGCATGAACGGCGATGTTCATGGCATCACCACGGTCAAACTTGAACCAGCAGACCGGGCAGGTGAATTCACCATATTCGCTGTTCACCGGCTCGATGTGAACAGGCTTCACCAACTCCTCTGTATTCACGGCCAGAGTGGAGGACTCCGGGAAAAGGTGGCGGATGTCTTTGACGAAGAACCCGACATCCCGAAGCCCCTCTGGCATGACGATATTATCCTCGGCCTGCTCCGCCGTCTGACGGTGCAGGTGTGCCCCTAGCTGCTCGTGATCAAACGGGCCATACCACTGACGAGCCGTGGCATCGTAAAAATTCCAGGACAGCTGAGGCTCCAAAACCGACCATTCACCGGCATCCGTGAGAGCTTTGAAGGCAATCGCCGCGCCACAGGCCAGCAAGGTATGCTCCTCACCAGGCACCAATGTAAACTGGGTGCCTGGAGCGCCATCCACCAGAGCCTGGTTCGCCGCGTCTGAATGAACCGTAATTTGATAAAAGTCCCCTTGCTGCTGAACAGTGGCGAGCACCGAAGGGATCAACGCCCCCTCAATCCGGAAATCGGCGGCGGCACTGCCCCCGATGATGTAGGGGTTCGTCGCAACAACAGCCCGTTCCCCTGTAGCACAGTTCAAAAGACCAACCCGCAGGGCTAGCGAACGAGGGCGGAAACCGGGCATCATGACTAGGAAAAGGTTTTTCGAGGAAGAATGACGGACGATTTCAGAATCCCCGCTGGCTGACGAGTGAATTGTGCCTGCAAAGAGGAGTGTTGTCTGCGGCGGAAGTGTTAAGGAGGAGTAAAGGCATCCCAACGAAACTGAGCACCTGAAGGGGCAAGCCTTCAGGATCTCAAAAAACAAGAACGAGTGAAAAAGACTTGAAGAAAAAGGCGTTTCACGGAATTATTTAAGTTAACCGAAATATTAACTTCAGGCTAGAATTCCTATGAAAACCACTTCTCTGCTCCTGGCCTTGGCTTTTGGTGTCTTTTCAGCCACCACCCACGCTCAGCAGTATGGCTATCCTGCAGCAGGTGCAGGACTTGGGGCGCCGCCTGTTCCTCCAACGCCACCCACCCCTCCTGCAGGGTATGGCACCACCGGTGGTTATGCCGGAATGTCCCCCACCCTGTCCGCACCTTCCATGGGCTCCCCCTATGCAGGCCCGACCATGGCCGACCCTTATGCAGGCTATGGTTATCAACAGCCTGCGCAGACCAACAGCTGGGGCAGCACGGTGCAGCAAAGCATGGGCGGAAGCGGTCCATCCATGCTGAACTATCAATATGCCGAGGCATTTTACCGCTATGTCTCGCCGAAGGATAGTGACTACAACGGCAGCCACGGTCTTGGAGTCGCCTTGGTCATGCCCTTGCCGACGATCTTCTTCCTCAAAGGCTCCTTCACTTGGGGCAGCGGTTCAGGCGAGAAAACAGCCCGGGCTGCCGCCAACGCGGACTATGACCTTTCGACCATCACCGTCGGTGGCGGTGCCTACATGGCCATCACCCAGAAGCTGCACTTCGTAGGCGAAGTCGGCCTCGTGTATGCCAACTTTCAGGCAGATGGGGTCAACAAAAGCTACACCGACGGCGGCATCTATGTGCGACCAAGCCTTCGCTATCAGGTCCTGGACTGGATGGAAGTTCAGGCTGGCGTGACGGTCTCCAGCACGGATGACTATGACTCCAAGGTCTTTGATGTTCTGGGTTACTTCCGCGTCTTCCCCATGTTTGACCTCAACATCGGAGCTGATTTTGGTAATGTGAACCGCGGCTTCCGTGCCGGTGGTCGTCTCCGCTGGTAAATTTTGCCTCCCGGCTCTCAAGAAGAAAAAGCCCGTCTGCGTTCGCAGGCGGGCTTTTTCATGGTCATCGAGTTGAATTTCAACCAGCCGATCAGCGGATCTTGGCATCGGGAAGTTCGCTCTTCACACCCTCGTCCAAAGGCATCTTGTCCGTCTTTTTGTCGAGACCCGTCGCCAGCATGAGCTTGGCAAGCTGCGCCTGCAGACCGGCCACCGTGGAAGCAAGCTCAGGTTTGCCGATCAGGTTCTTCGTTTCTGCAGGGTCGGCCTGCAGATCGTAAAGCTCGGCCATGTGGCGGTCTGGGCTGCCGTCTCCATGGGGGTAGTGGATGTATTTCCAGCGGTCCGTGCGGATGGCGCGCACGTTTGGCGTGTAGGGAAACTGCTTCTCGTAGTTGTAGTGGTAGAACCAGGCCGTCCGCCATTCAGGATCACCCTCCTTCACCAGCTTCACCCAGGATCTGCCGTGGGTCTGAGGCAGCGCAGGAGCACCACAGATTTCCAAAACGCTCGGAGCGATGTCCACCGTCAGCATCTGCTGCTCGACCGTCTTTGCCGCTTTGGCCAGGGCTGGCAGACGTGCCACGGCAGGAATCCGCAGGCTGGCCTCATGAGCCGTGCGCTTGTCCACCATGCCATGCTCTCCTTCGAGGAGTCCATTGTCCCCCATGAAAATGATGAGGGTGTTGTCGAGCTGTCCGGTCTCCTCGAGCCAGGCCCGGAGACGCCCCACGCTGTCATCCACGCTTAAAACTGTGCCCCAGTAGCCGTGAACCATGT
>CALDGV010000445.1 GCA_937941745.1 uncultured Prosthecobacter sp.
CCCTTGTGGCGGCCGTGATCATGGCTTGGCGGCTGCGTGGCACCCTGGACTTCGATAGTGATGCGATCCCCAGCTGCTGCCACTCCGTCGGACTTTGAGGTTTGTGCAGCGCATGACGATGACTCGTCGAGGGAGGTGTGGTGCACTGATGCCAAAAAAAGCCGCACCTGTCTCCAGGTGCGGCTCGGAAATCAGAGCTGGTAAGCAATCACCAACTCAGGAGCAGGTTACTCAGCCTTTTTCTTTTTCTTGGGAGCGGCGGTGAACTCTTCCTTGGAGAGCTTGCCGTCCTTGTCCTTGTCCTTGCCGCCGAAAGCTTTTTCAGCCTTGGCTGCGTCCTTCTTGCCCTGAGGGGAGGCCATCCACTCTTCTTTGGAGATGGAGCCGTCGCTGTTGCTGTCGAGCTTGGCGAAAGCCTTGGCAGGATCAGCCTTGGGCTTCTTGGCGTCTCCTTCAGCGGCGTTCACGAAGCTGGCGATGGCCAGAACGGAGAGGATCGTGGTGATGACTTTCATGATTCTTGGATGTGTTGTGGTTTGGTTTGGGCCTGGGGGCGTTGGCTGAAACCAATCCCTTGCGCGCCCCCTGTAACGCATGGGTCGGGTGGCAGTTTCACGAAAAATTTTGCGTCTTGCTGTTCCTCGGCTGCGCCTTGTCAGATCAAGGGGTTCCGGGATGCATTCTCGGGCTGGCTTAATGTGGGATGGACAGGCGCGGGGTGGTGTCGTTCAGTTCCGTATGCCAGAGCCGTTCTTCACCGTCTTCACGCCGACCTACAACCGTGCGCACACGCTGCACAGGTGCTGGGAAAGCTTGAAGGCACAGACCTGCCGGGATTTCGAATGGCTCATCGTGGACGATGGCTCCTCCGATGGCACGCAGGCGCTGGTGGAGTCCTGGCAGCGGGAAGGAACACTCCCCATCCGCTATGAGCCGCGCCCTCATGGCGGCGCTCATCGGGTTCACAACCACAGCCTGCAGGCGGCACGTGGGCGCATGATCATCAAGCTCGATTCGGACGATGGCTGCGTGCCGCAGGCCCTGGAGAGGCTGAAGCAGCACTGGGAGAGCATCCCCGAGTCTGAGCGGGATGCCTTTTCTGGTGTCACGGCACTCTGCCAGGACCAGGAAGGGAGGCTTGTCGGAAGCCGGTTCCCTCAAAGCCCGCTCGACTGCACGGCGGCGGAGCTCGACTACCTGCATCGGGTGCATGGGGAGAAGTGGGGATTCCTGCGGCTGGATGTGCTGCGTCAGTTTCCCTTTCCGGAGGACTGCTCCGGGCACTTTGTTCCTGAATCTTATGTCTGGTCCCAGGTGTCTCAGCGCTGGAAGACCCGTCATGTGAATGAGATCCTGCGCATCTACTGGATGGATGCGCCTTCCCTGGTGCATGGGCGGCCAGATCCCCTGCGGAATGCCGATGGTCACCGCCGCATGTTTGGCATGGTCTTGAATCTGGAGGCTCACTATGTCCGCCATGCTCCGTGGCGGCTGCTCAGGGTTGCGGCCCAGTTCAGCCGTTTCAGCCTGCTTCATGGTTCCGGCCTGAGGGAGCAATGGTGCAGCCTGCGTCCTGGCTGGCCTCGCTTTCTTTGGCTGGTGGGCCTGCCGATGGGCCTGATTTTATATGTGCGGGATCGCTGGAGGTGAAGCTCGATGGCAGGGCATTCGCAGCTTGTCGCAGCCGTTGTTCCATGGCTTGATGCTGCCTCGCATGACCCGCCGGAGCCTCGTTACAGCCATCGTTTCACTCCTTCCGATCTTTTTCCTCGGAGGATGCAAGCCCCGGAATGCTGCCCCCCAGGCGGCCCGGACTCTTGTCCTTCTCAGCGCTCATGGCTCGCGTCCGTATGAACTCGCGCAAAACCAGGCGCTGAGCCGCTACGTTTTTTCCCGGGATGGCTACAATCTTAAAACTCTGGACGCTGCAGGAGATGCGGAGCTTCAGGCCCGCCAGTTTGAGGAAGCTGTCGCCGAAAAGCCGGTGGCCATTCTGGTTGTGGCGCTGGAGGCCAAATCATTGGCGGCATCCGTCAGTTCAGCGGTGCAGCAGGGCATTCTGGTCATGGGGCTCGGGGCGGAAGCTGCTTCGCTGCCCTGTTCGACCCATCTCCTGGTAGATCAGCGGGAACTCGGCCGTCTCGCAGGAGATCTGACGGTGAAGGCGCTGACTCAGAAGGCTCGTGAAGAAGGGCAGGGGGAGGCTGTTGGCCGCGTGGTGGAACTGCGTGGAGATGAAGGAAGCATGAGTGAAGAGCGGCATGAAGGCTTCATGGAGGCCCTCAAGAAGGCTCCTGGCGTCATTTTGGTGCACGATGCACCTGCCCAGTGGAGCCGGCAGGGTGGTCTTGCCCGTGCTCAGGAGGCGCTTCGGCTGCAAAAGCAGTTCGATGTCGTCTATGCCCACAACGATTCCATCGCCCTCGGGGCTTCTTCAGGCCTTGGTGATGCGCGCAGCCAGGTGCTCGTGATTGGGACCGATGGTTTTCGGGGAGAGGAAGGCGGACTGACGCTGGTGAATGAAGGCTCGCTGGATGCATCGGTTCATCAGCCGCTGCTCGTGGACCTCGCCTGGGCCATCATCCTCCGGAGGGCTGAGAACCCTGCGTTCGCGCCCAAGCCCTCCTACCGGGTCAATGCCAGCCTGATCACACCGAAAAACGTCGATGAATTCCGAGTGAAAGGCCCGCCGCCGCTCCCTGAACTTTGATGTTACAGGATGGGAACCTTGCGTTCACCATCCTGAAACAAGGAACGCGACAGGCTGAATTCGTCACGAAGCCAGAGCTGGCTCATCCGCGCTGGTTTCTGCTTCAGAGACTGCAGGTTCCGGCGCGGCTGCCCCCAGGGTAGGCTCTTCACCGGCATCGGAAGCATCCAGTTCACGATGATGAGCCTCGTCGGCGGCCACTTCG
>CALDGV010000446.1 GCA_937941745.1 uncultured Prosthecobacter sp.
AAATGGTGCGGGACAGGCCGTCCATCTCGACGGGGGAGGCGGCGATGATCTCCTCAATGCCGTAGATTTTGCCGCTGCGGAAGATGGTGGCGAAGATAGCGCTGGGGCGGGCGCTGGCCTTGTAGTCCATGGAATGCAGCACGCCGGTCATGACCCAGTCCGGTAGCAGCAGGCGGCCCTCAGGGGTGGTGATTTTCTGCTGGTTGCGCAAAACACGCTCGGCCAGGAGCGCCCGCACGACTTCTTTGCGTAGATCCTCGTTTTTGAGGCCAGGGCGCTCGTTCACGGTGACCTGGAGGTGGAAGCCACCATGCGTCATCTCGGTGATGGCGGTCGAGATGGCCGGTGCTTTTGACTTCCGCGCTTCGTCTCCGGTGTTTAACAGAACGACGACGGGTAGCACCCACGGCTCGCTGTCTTTGAGGACACGGCGTAGTTCCTGGGAGATTTCTTCGCAGCGGGAGGACATGGCGCTGCGTGTCTCAAACACCTTCCCATGCACGATGAACTGGCGGCTGGTGCTGGTGGAGCTGGTGATGGGGATCTTGTCCGAAGGCGCAGCGACACGCGGTGCCTCTTGGACGGAGGTGGGCTGTGTGGCGGCCTCAAGCGCCTGCATCTTGCTGGCGGAGGCGTCAGGGGGCGGGGCAGGGGGAGGCGCAGGTACTGCCTGTTTGGCGGGCGTGGTGCTCTGCAACTGGCCGGGCACCGGCGGAGCGGCGAAGGTCTTTGGCACCTCGACGGCAGCCGCAGTTGCTTTTTGCTCCTTTGTCAGGGGTGGAGGTGTGGGCGTGGCTGCATGGCCTGCTGCGCAGCAGGTGGCTGCCAAAAAGACGCACGCTTGGGTGAATGGACGCTGGCGGATCATGCGGGTGGGAAGCGTGGGTCGAGCACGAGTTTGTCCTTGGCGATGGTGATCTTCGTCATTTGGAAGAGCGCCCGGATTTCAGGATCGAGCGCCTCGGCTACAGCTCGTAATACGGGGTAAAGCGGGCGCATCATGCCGCGTGGCATGTCCAGATGGCCGTAGGAGCCACGCAGCAGCTCGACTTGGAAGTGGTCTTCGTCACGGCTGATGGCGAGATCGACGCTGACGGTACGGACATGGCCTTTGAGTTTCCAGATGAGGAACAAACGGGCGCTGTCCGGCTCCAGGTCGAGGCGGGCACCGTCAAAGGCGGCCCAGTCGCCGAGTGGATTCGCGATCCTGGCGGTGAGGGTGTTGGCGAGGTGGCGGTTGACCTCTGCCTCGCTGATTTCCATGACCGCCGCCCGTTTGATGGCGGTCTGGCGCATCATGTCGAGAATGTCATCCGCCTTCGCGTTGTTGGCAGGCGGGGAGACCGGCATTGCAGCGGGGCGATGCGCCACCCAGGCCGCCCCGGCGAGCGCACTGATCACGAGCAGCCGCAGGATATGGAGCAGGGGGCGGATCACGGCGGTGCGGATGAATGGAGGAGCAGGTCAGGCGGCTGTGCCGGTCTTGGGCGGCGGGGCGCTGGGCGTGCTGCTGCTGGTGGAGGCTGCGGTGCTCGTCGATGCGGCTGCGGAGGAGCTTTCGGAGTCCTTCTTCTTCGCCGCCTTGTAGGAGTCACTGCGGTAGTCGGTGATGTAAAAGCCGGTGCCTTTGAAGATGAAACCGGCGCCCGCACCGATCTTGCGCTTCACTGGGCCTGCGCAGTCCTGCTGTGGGCAGTCGGTGAGGTGCGGGTCTTTCATGGACTGCTTGGCCTCAAACTGGTGGCCACACGTCTGGCATTCGTAATCGTAGGTGGGCATGGGGGGGAGTAAAAGGGCGCGAGGGGTTGGAAAATCGCGCGACGGGCCGGGAGTATGCCGCGCCGTGCCCTCTGCTGCAAAAGGATTTTCCCTGGCAGGCCGGGATCAGGGCGCTTCCAGTTTCGTGACGACGTGGCTCATGTAGGGGAAGAGCTGCTTCTTCCGGCTGACCACGCCCGCCATGTCATAGACGTGCTCGTTTGCCTGCGGGTAGTCGATGGCGTCGATGACGCGCTGATCCCCGGCCACCAGCAGCACGCTGTGATGGCGGGTGATGTCCGTGACCATGAGGCAGGCGAAATGAAGGCTGTGCTTCGTGAGCAGGGACTGAAGCGCCCCTTGCAGCTCGGCCTCGCGCTTCCAGAACTCATCCAGGCCGAGTTCCTCGATCTGGGAGATGCTGATGTGCCAGCCGTTTTCCTCGAAGACCTTGCGGTCGCTCTCCAAGGCGCGGTCCGGCGTGTGCTCGCGCAGCATCGAACCGGCGGCGAAGAAGTCCTTCACAAACTGGGCGCTGTCGATGCCGCCGATGCCCGCCAGCCATTCGAGGATTTCCTTGTCCGTGCTCGTCGTGGTGGGGCTGG
>CALDGV010000447.1 GCA_937941745.1 uncultured Prosthecobacter sp.
TAACAGCAGGGTGGAAAAACCTGCAGCCTCACCTCATGCCTTCGGCCGGTGAGGCACGAGGACGTCGGGAGACTGGTTGCGCTGCTTGCTGCGGCGCGCAGCCTCCTTGGCAAAGACTTCCTGAGAGCGCTTCAGCTTCTTCACCGGCAGGTTGGGCAGCAGCCAGGAACCGTCGCTGCGCAGCACACGCCCGCGGGCGGTGTCGGCGAAATGCGTCTCCAGGATGTGGATGAGGCGTCTGCGGGCCTCCTTGTCCTCCACCGGAATCAGCAGTTCGACCCGCTTGGAAAGGTTGCGGTTCATGAAGTCGGCGCTGGATATGAAGACCACCGGCCTTCCGCCCTGGCGGAAGACATAGATACGGGCGTGCTCCAGATAGCGGTCAATGATGCTGACGACGCTGATGTTCTCGCTCAAGCCCTTCACACCGGGGCGCAGACAGCAGATGCCGCGGATGTTGAGGCGGATCTTCACCCCCGCCTGGGAGGCTTCATAGAGCGCCTCGATCATCTCGCGATCCTCCAGCGAGTTCATCTTGAGCATCATCTCCCCGGTTTCACCCTGGCGGGCGCGCTCCGTCTCACTGCGGATCATGGTCAGCAGCCGCTCGCGCAGGCCAAACGGAGCCATGCTGATCTTCTGGAAATGCACGAAGCGCGAACGCCCGGTGACCGTGTTGAAGAAGGCGCTGGCATCACTGCCATAGTCAGCCCTGCAGGTCAGGTAGCTGATGTCCGTGTACAACCTGGAGGTGGCCTCGTTGTAGTTGCCGGTGCCAAAGTGCATGTAGCGCACGAGGTGGCCGGATTCCCGGCGCATGATGAGGCAGACCTTGGCATGGGTCTTCAAGCCGCGGACGCCGTAGATGATCTGTGCTCCGGCATTCAGCAGTTCGTTGGCACGGTCGAGGTTGCGGGCCTCGTCAAAGCGCGCCTTCAGCTCCACCAGCACCGTGACCTGCTTGCCAGCCTCGGCAGCCTTGATCAGCGCAGCGACCACGCGGCTGTTCTTGGCGGTGCGGTAGAGGATCTGCTTGATGGCGATCACATTGGGATCGGCGGCAGCCTCCTCGATCAGCTTCACCACCGGCTCAAAGCTCTCATAAGGATGATGCAGCAGCAGGTCGCCGCGCTTGATGACCTCAAACATGCTGTCGCCAGCTTCGATCTGCGGTGCCGTCTGGCTCTGCCAGGCATCCACCTTGAGATCATCAAAGCCCGGAAGCCCGGCAATGGCGAAGTAGGAGGTCAGGTCCAGCTCCCCGGGAATGGTGAAGACCTGCGCCTTGGCAGCCTCACACATCGTGCGGATGGCGGAAACAAGGTCGCGCCGCGCACCCTCCTGGATCTCAATGCGGATGGCGGAACTCTGCAGCCGCTTGTCGAGGATTCCTTCCATCTCACTCACGAGGTCGGAGACGTTCTCATCGTCGGCAGCAATGTCGGAATTCCGGCTGATGCGGAAGCGTGCCGTAGCGATGACCTTCTCGCCGGGGAAAAGATGATGAAGGAAGACATCGAGCACATCCTCCAGATTCACATAGGCGTGCTGCGCACCCTCCGCATCCGGCACGGTGACGTGGCGGGAAATGCTGCCCGGCACACTGACGAGCACCAACCGCTGGCTGGTGCCGCCTTCCGTCGCAGGGACTTCCAGGCCGCAGAGCACATTGATCTGCAGTGCTGGAATGGAGGGAACCTGCTCCTCAATCGCAATCGGGGAGAGCACCGGGAAGATGTGCTCCAGGAAATGCTCCTCCAGATGGGAACGCTGAGCCGGGGTCAGCTCGGCAGGAAACATCCGCCGGATGCCCTTCTGGTGAAGGATGGGCACGATCCGCTGGGAGAGCAGCTCATGCTGGCGGGCGATGAAGGCGCTGGCACGGTCGTGAATCTGATCCCACTGCTGCGAAGGAGTCAGTCCGCTCACATCCTTGGCCCTGCGGCCCTGCTCGCGCAGGAACTGGAGCGCACCCACGCGGACCATGAAGAACTCATCCAGGTTTGAGGCCGTGATCGCCAGGAACTTCGCCCGCTCCAGCACGGGCAGGTCTTCACGCGCAGCCTCGTCGAGCACACGCTCGTTGAAGGCCAGCCAGCTCAGCTCGCGGTTGAAAAAATGGGAGTCGGAGAAGGACATGCCGCATGGTTGGAACCAGCTTCCCGGCCTGACAAGCGCTGTGATGAACGGTTTACGTGACAAAACGCGGGATTGACCCGGCCGGGCGGCGCTGATTTAGATGCGGCCGCGCCCGCTGGATGGGCGTTTTCCGATCTCCACCTCAACCACCCACCTCATCATGGCACTCTCCGTCGGCACCACCGCCCCTGACTTCACCCTCACCACGCTCGGCGCAAACGGCCCCGAGCTCTTCAAGCTCTCTGAGAACCTCGGCCAGCAGAACCTGCTTCTGCTCTTTGTGCCCATGGCCTTCACCGGCGTCTGCACCAAGGAGTTCTGCGAGATCTCCAACGGCATGAACGAGTACACCTCCATGAACGCCAAGGTCATCGGCATCAGCGGTGACAATCCCTTCGCCCAGAAGGCCTGGTCGGAGAAGGAAGGCATCTCCCTCCAGCTTCTCAGCGACTACGATCACAAGGTCGCCACAGCCTACGGTGTGGCCTACGACAGCTTCCTGCCTGCCAAGAATCTGATCATGGGTGGTGTGCCGAAGCGCTCCGCCTTCATCATCGACAAGGCCGGCGTGATCCAGTATGCCGAGGCCCTGGAAAGCCCCGGTGACCTGCCAAGCTTCACCGCCATCAAGGCGAAGCTGGCCGAGCTTGCCTGATCCCAGGTCGAATGTGACTTCCTTCACCCCGGTCCGGGTTCAGCCCCGGCCGGGGTTTTGTTTTGCATCCCGAAGGAGGCCCGCCATATCTGGCGGCCCATCATGCCCACCCAGCCCCACTACGACCTGCTCTCCCTCGGTGAAGTCCTGCTGCGCCTTGATCCCGGCGAAGGCCGCGTGCGCACCTCCCGGCAGTTCACGGCCTGGGAAGGTGGCGGTGAATACAACGTGGCGCGCGGTGCCCGGCGCTGCTTTGGCCTCCGCGCCGGCATTCTCACCTCGTTCGCCGACAACGAAATCGGCCGCCTGACGGAGGACCTGATCCTCCAGGGCGGCGTGGATGCCTCGCTCATCAAGTGGGTGCCCTACGACGGCATGGGCAAGCGTGTCCGCAATCCCATCAACTTCACCGAGCGCGGCTTCGGCGTGCGTGGTGCCAAGGGCAGCGTGGACCGTGGCTGGAGCGCGGCCTCCCAGCTCAAGCCGGGCGACTTCGACTTCGATCATTTGTTTGGCACGCTGGGCTGCCGCTGGCTGCACACGGGAGGCATTTTTGCCGGCCTCAGCGAATCCACCGCAGAGCTCACCGTCCAGGCCTGCGAGGCGGCGAAGCGCCATGGCGTGACCGTGAGCTATGACCTGAACTACCGCCCCTCGCTATGGCAGGAGCGCGGCGGCTTCCCGGCAGCCCAGGCGCTCAACCGCCGTCTCGCCCCCTACATTGATGTGATGATTGGCGTGCTCAGCGATGATCCACCTGTGGCCAGTGCCACCCCGACAGACCCGGCGGACATCTTCAGCGCCGAGGATGCCAAGCTGCGCCCGATGATCCAGAAGCTGGTGGCCGAATTCCCCAACCTCAAAACCATCGCCGCGACCCTGCGCCGGGTGCACACGGCTTCCGTCAATGACTGGGGCGCGCTGTGCTACCACGAAGGTGCCTTCTACCGCAGCCGCAACTACCCCCGATTTGACATCCTCGACCGCATCGGCGCGGGCGACAGCTTTGTGGCTGGCCTCGTCTATGGTCTGCTGGTTGAAAAGGATGCCCAGAAGGCCGTGGACCTGGGCGCTGCGCACGGTGCCCTGGCCATGACGACCCCTGGAGACACCAGCATGGCCACCCTGCCCGAAGTGCAGAAGCTGGCGGAAGGCGGCGACGCCAAGGTGCAGCGCTGATTCATCATGAGCTTCCCTGCCTCACAGCTCTCCTGCTGCCGCCTCTATGGCATCGTGGACCTCGGCTACGTCCGCCCAGCGGATGTGCCGGACATGACCCGCGCCCTGGCCGAAGGCGGCGTGGACATCCTGCAGCTTCGCGCCAAGGGCGCCTCACCTTCCGAGGTGGAATCCCTGGCCCGCGCCATGCTGCCGGCCACCCGGGACCTCGGGGTTCCTCTTGTGATCAATGACCATCCCGCCGTTGCCGCCAGCGTCGGCAGTGAAGGCGTTCATGTGGGTCAGGATGATGACTCCGTCGCCAAGGCACGGGCAGTCGTGGGGCCGGACATCTTTGTCGGCAAATCCACCCACAGCCTCGATCAGGCGGTGGCGGCCCAGGCTGAAGGCGCGGACTACATTGGTTTCGGTCCGCTGTATGCCACCGGCACCAAGCCTGACTACGTGCCCATCGGCCTCCAGGACATCACGGAAGTGCATCAGCGGGTGCAGCTGCCCATCTTCTGCATCGGCGGCGTCAATGCAGCCCGTGCGCCGGAAATCCTGGCAGCAGGCGCCCGGCGCGTGGTCGTCGTGTCCGCCTTTCTTCTGGCGGATGATGTCCGCACCGAAGTGCGCCGGCTGAAGGCCATGCTGCCCTAACCTGCTTTTCTTTCCCAACCATGCGCTTGATTTCACTGCCCTGGCTCCGCCTCATCCTGGCGCTGCTGCCAGCCTGCCTGTTTGGGCAGTCATTGAGCCTTCCGAAGGCCGATGCCCCCCTGCCCCGCATTATGCTGGAGTGGTCCGAAGCTCAGAAAAGCCTGCCCGACATGGTCGTAGCCTTCCGGCAGACCCGCACCATCCCAGCCTTGAAACAGCCGGTGACTTCGCGCGGCTCCTTCTGGCGCTTCCAGGATGGCGCCTTCCGCTGGGAGCTCGGCGAGGACGCCGCGACCCGCACCGTGCTCGTGCACGATTCCAGGGAATTCAGAGTGCGCGAATCGGAGTCGGCCCCCTGGCAGGTTCTCGAAGAAAACGATGCCCGCTACCGCATGTGGGCGCGCTTCCTCAGCGGCCGTGAAGCCAGCCCCGAGGATCTGACCCGGCACTTCATCGTCAAGGAATCCGAAGACAGCCCCGGCGTCACGACAGTCACCCTGCGGCCGAAGGCTCCTTTTGTGAAGCGCTACCTGCGGCAGCTCGACCTCCAGCTCAGCCATGGCGCACGCCGTCTCATGCAGCTGCGCATCCTTCAGGGAGATGGCTCCACCGTGCTCATGCAGTTCGAGGAGCCGCGCTCCGTCAGCGCCGAGGAAAAGGCCCGTGTGCTGCAGCGCTGAATGCCGGGACTTCCTGTGATGACGCCGCCCAACGCCCGTGTCCGCATCGTGAGCAGCTTTGAGGAGCTGCTGGACACGCGGTTTGCCGATGGCGTGAACGCGCTGTGCTGGCCGAGAGTGCTGGAGGGTGATTTTGCGGAAGTCCTGAACCACCTTGATGTTGAGCCGGGCATCACCGCCCTGGAGGCAGAACGCCTCCAAGCCCTGCCCTTGTCCGCGGATGGACGGAAAGCCGTCTCCGCCATGCTTGGCGATGCCGCGCTTCTGCAGGACTGCGGCCTGCAGCCCGAGCTCAACTGCATCCACGGCTACACGCATGACACCGACAGCGGCCCGATGCGCACCGACGTGTGCTCTTTTCACGCCGACAGCGCCACGGTGGAGGCCGACACCTGGCTCTGCACCTACATCGGTGCCTCTTCGGAAGGTCTCCTCAATGAAGAAGCCCTCCGCCGCGCCGAGCTTCCAGAGACGCGCGCCCTGCTCTGGAAGCTTTATGGGGGAACGGACGAGGCCGGTTTTGCCGAATGGCTGAACGATCACTTCTACGACCTGCATTACGCAGCGCTGCCGGGTGCACGGCCCTACAGTTTTGGCATCCACCATCTCTGGCGCATCGCCACAGAGCATCCCGGCTGTGCCGTGCCGCCCTGCATTCATCGTGCTCCTGACCCAGTTCCAGGCCAGAAGCGGCTGCTGCTGATCAGCTAGGCATGAAAAAAGCCCTTCCTGAGACTAACTCAGGAAGGGCGTGTGAACTTCGTCAGAGGTCTGCCGGTGGATCACTTGGCTCCAAACGGGCTCTTCGCCAGCGACTTGAAGGCATCGGCGATCTTGGCCACGGCATCCTTGGGTCCGGTGAGCTTGATGAAGACCGGAGCATCGCTGCCCGGAACGATGGCGCCCAGCAGGGTGTAGTTGTCCTTCGGTGTCTTCGGACCAAACATCGCCCCATCGTTGTAGGTGCCGGTGGCGGTCACCACGGTCACCTTGGTGCCGTTGGCGTCGAGCTCCTCGGTCTTGGATTCAGGCGGGGAGGCAAACTGGCCGAGCCAGCGGTCAATGTTGGCCTTGGTGTCACCACCCTGGCCGCCACCGAAATAGTAAAACACAGCTTCGAGGGGCTTATCTGCACCTTCAGCCGGGATCTGCAGGGTGCCCGCGCGCATCGGGCTGCTGGGCGGCACGGAGGTCCAGGCGGTGGGGAAG
>CALDGV010000448.1 GCA_937941745.1 uncultured Prosthecobacter sp.
TGGCAGGGCCGCGGATGACGATGGGGCAGTTGATCTTGCCGCCGGACATGTAGCGCACCATGGCGCCGTTGTTGACGATCTGGTCCCAGGCCACGGTGTAGAAGCTCCAGAACATGAGCTCCATGACGGGACGCACGCCGAGCATGGAGGCGCCGATGCCCATCCCGATGAATCCGGCTTCGCTGATCGGCGTGTCAACCATGCGCTTGTCGCCCCACTTTTCCCAGAGGCCCTGGGTCACTTTGTAGGCTCCATTGTACTGGGCCACTTCCTCACCCATGACGACGACCATGGGGTCGCGGGCGATTTCTTCATCAAGGGCTTCACGGACGGCGTCGCGGTAGGTGATTCGGCGGGGCATCTTTCGGGGGAGGGAAGGGAGCGCTTCCCATCGGCGGCGATGCCGGTGGAGTCAAGGGCTGGTCTGGTCCGCAGAAGGCTGCGCCGGGGTGGAGGCGGGGCAGGGGGAATGATGACAGGCGGCGGGCTGGGTTTTGCCTTGCCGGAGGCAGGCATTTAAGAGAGATTAAAGAAGTCCATGAAGTGTCCGCATTGCTCGAAATCCGTCGCCCCAGGGCAGGAGGTCTGCCCCGGCTGCGGCTTTTCGTCCTCGGCGATCCGTGCCTATCTGGGGGCTGACTGGGTGAGGCTGGAGCGGGTGACCGATGTGGCTGGCCGCCTGAACTTGAGGGAGACGCGGCATCTGGAGATGGTGCTGGATGAGTTTGAACGCCGTTTTCCGCAGTGCTTCATGGCAGCCTACGTGGGCGTGCTGCCTGAGACGCTGACGCTGCCGGACCTGGGTTTCTGGCTGATCAATCACGGGGCTTTCCAAACGCATCAGGTCACCCGGCGAAACGATTTTGCCATCGTGATGCTGATTGACCCGCTGCGGCAGCAGGCGGCTTTCTCGGTGGGCTATGCGCTGGAGGCGGTGCTGAGCGAGGAGGTGCTGCTGAGGATCCTCGGCAAGCTGCGCCGCCCGCTGCAGCAGGGTCAGATCAGCGAGAGCATCGAATCGGCCTGCCATCAGCTGGATGCGGCCTTGAGGAGTGCCGCCCGGCCGGAGCCACGCGCCTATGAGCGGGTGCCTGCGGTCGTGGGGGATGCCTCGGACCTCGGACTGCAGAGCCTGCGCCCTGCGACACGGCCCCACCTTCCATCCCATGTCGCACGCTCCCACTAGTCGGCTTCGGGCTTGTCGGCACGCCATCTGCCTTGGCTGGCTAGCGGGGGGGCTGGTGCTGCCCGCGTGGGGGCAGGATCTGGATGAAGAGCTGCCGCTGCCACGCTGGGATGACCGCGTGCCCTCAATCGTGAATGGCCTGCAGGTCGCGCCGGAGGCGGGGCATCCCTTTCAGTCGTTGCTACCCGGCGAATCCCTGGTTCCTGCGCTCCCCGAAGTGCCGGGCACGCTGCAATTCGGCCCCAAGCTGGCGGACACCCTGCCTTCGCTGGCCCCTCTGCCCGGGCTTGCGGACCTGTCTCTTTTCCTGCCCGGCCAGCTGCTGCAGTCAGCCAAGCCCGCGCAGGCCCCACGCGTGCCCACGCCAGAGCTGGCGCTGCGTCCGGTGCCGGTGGATGTGCTGGCCTCGCTGGCGGATGCGCCCGTGAATGAATACTTGCTCGATCCGCAAAACCTTGTTTCCGAGGTGACGCGCGATGACTTGGTGCGTCTGCTGGATTTCCATGCTGCCGATGCGCGGATCCGGCTGCATGTGCTGGTGTTGGAGGCGGATCAAAAGCTCGACGAAGGCTTTTCCCTGCCCTTTCTGGCCAAAGGAGGGCTGGAACGCAGGCCCTCCTGCCTGGCTGTGTATCCCCTGGGGGAGCCCTGGCGCGCCAGGGTGTTCTTCTCCGGACATGTGAGGCCCTTTGTCACGTCTGAGGGCATGCAGGAGTTTGCGGCGGACTGCATCCGCGATGCGCAGCAGGCCGATGATCCGGATGAGCAGCTACATCGCTACGTGGTGCGCATCTCGACGCGGCTTTTCTGGCTGCAAAAATCCCTGCCTGATCCAGCGGCGGCCGCCGCTGCGGCCAAGGCCGCCCTGGCTGCCGAGGTGGAAGGCAGGAAGTCCGGCCTGCCAACGGCAGCCAAGGGGACTCTGGGGCTGGTCCTGCTGATGCTGCTCGGCGTCGGCGGCGGGCTGCTTTTCCGCCGGCTTGTGAGGCAGCGCGATGTCATGGGCAGCCGAGGCCGGGTATGGATGCTGCCGGAGCCGGAGGTCGCCCCAAGGCTGGGCGGAGCCTTCTCTGCCGGGGCCGGTGCTGTGCTGCACTACAAGGATTGAGCGGAATATTCCTTTGTTCAGCGCAGTACAACTGAGCTCTCCGGTAAGTTTGTGCTCGCCTGATTTTCCTCTCCCCTGATAGGATTCTGATCCCCCAACCGCATGTCCAAAAACCTCAGCGCCCTTTCCTTTCGCAAAGGCATCGAAAAGAACGTCTTCGAACGCATGGTCGAAGCCGCCGAAAAGCACGGCACGGCCGAAAGGAACGATCTCGTTCATCAGATGGGCCAGGACCACCTCTTTGGCGATGCCCTCACGCTCGGTGCGGTGAGCTTCTACGACTTCCTCAAGAAGGAGAACGCCGGCAAGAAGATCTTCCTCTGCAACGGCAGCGCCTGCCTCTGCGCCGGCACCCAGGACAAGCTGCATCACAGACTCGAAGGCCACTTCAAGAAGGAGGAGATCGGACACATCTGCTGCCTCGGCCGCTGCCACGAAGGCGCCGCCTTCCAGTTTAACGGCCAGAACTATTCGGGCCTCTCCGACGAAGCCCTCACCACCTTGGTCAAGACCGGCCAGGGGGACGGCACCGATCGTTATGCCTTGGTCTCCCATCTTCAGCCCGCCCTGCTCACTGCCGAGTTCCCGGGCATCGACGCCTATTACGCTCCGTTCCGGAAGCTCATCACCGAAGGCAGCCGCGACGCCCTTGCCGGCGAGCTAAAGGACAGCGGCCTGCGCGGCCGTGGCGGCGCCGGATTCCCCCTCTCCATCAAATGGGCCGGCTGCCGGGCGGCGGAAGGCACCGTCAAATACGTCGTCTGCAACGCGGACGAAGGCGATCCCGGAGCCTACATCGACAAGTACCTCATGGAACAGCGTCCGCACAGCGTGCTGCTCGGCATGATGGTCGCCGGCTGGTATGCCGGGGCTGAAACCGGTGTCC
Source organism: uncultured Prosthecobacter sp. (assembly GCA_937941745.1). Classification (GTDB taxonomy): domain Bacteria; phylum Verrucomicrobiota; class Verrucomicrobiia; order Verrucomicrobiales; family Verrucomicrobiaceae; genus Prosthecobacter. The sequence goes on from CALDGV010000448.1 coordinate 3,181, forward strand.
TCTACATCCGCGCCGAATACCCCGACAGCGTCCGCATCGTCGATGAAGCCATCCAGGACCTGCTCGCGGCCGGTCTTCTCGGAAAGAACATCCTCGGCACCGGCTTCAACTTCCTGCTGAAGACCATCAAGGGCGCCGGCGCCTACATCTGCGGCGAGGAAACCGCCCTGCTCGCCAGCATCGAAGGCCAGCGTCCCGAGGTCCGCACCCGTCCGCCCTTCCCCGTCAACGAAGGCCTCTTCCGCAAGCCGACCATCGTCAACAACGTCGAGACCTTTGCCAACCTGCACGCCATCCTCTCCATCGGTGGCAAAGCCTATGCCCAGATCGGCACGCCGCAGTCCACCGGTCCGAAGCTGCTCTCGCTCGACAGCCATTTCGTGAAGCCCGGCATCTACGAAGTCGCCATGGGCA
>CALDGV010000449.1 GCA_937941745.1 uncultured Prosthecobacter sp.
CAGGGAAACCAGAATCTCACGAGGCTTGGCACCATCACCAGGACCGATGATTCCGCGCATCTCCAGGATGTCCATCATGCGAGCAGCGCGGCCATATCCCAGGCGCAGGCGGCGCTGGAAGAGGCTGGTTGAGGCCTTCTTTTCCTGGCGCATCACCTCAAGGCACTTTTCCAGAGTCTCCTCCTCCTCGCTGCTCACGCCACTGGCCTCAGAGTCTTCACCATCCCCCATGAAGTCACCGCTTTCATCGTCCACACGGACATCATACACCGGCCGTCCCTGGCTGACACAATGCTGAACGATGGCGTGAATTTCATCATCCGTGACCAATGCGCCCTGGCTGCGAATCGGCTGGGCTCCGCCAGGTGGGACGTAGAGCATATCCCCCTTGCCCACCAGATTTTCCGCTCCTTTCCGGTCCAGAATGACGCGGCTGTCGAGCGCTGAGGCAACCTGGAAAGCGATACGGGTAGGAATGTTGGCCTTGATGACGCCGGTGATGACATCCGCACGAGGAGTCTGTGTCGCCACAATGAGATGGATGCCAGCGGCACGGGCCATCTGAGTGATACGGGCGATGGCCCCTTCGATGTCTGCTGGAGCGGTCTGCATGAGATCCGCCAGCTCATCAATAATGACAACGATGTAGGGCAAGGTGTCGGGAATGACCATCTCCTGCCGACGCGGTGGCGGAGGCACCGAATCACCTGTCCAAGTGCCACTGTCGTCGATGGGCAGCACCTCCTCCTGCTCCTCTTCGGACAGATTGACCTCATGCGTGTTGTTGTCGTCTCCCTCCTCCCAGGGGGCTGAGGAATCAGCAATGTAGTCGAGCCGCACCTGTTCGGGATGCGTCCCGTCCTGAGCTGCATCAGCCAGGGCAGCAGCGAGGGCGAATGCATTCGACTTCTTCACCGGCTTGCTCATCTCAGCTGCAAACTCCTCAACGGCGGCCATGCTGTTGCCAAAGGGCACATCTGGAGCGATCGCGGTCACCTTGGGAGCTGCTGCGTTTTTAGCGACAATGCTGGGCCGGACAGGCGGCGCCGTGCGAGAGGCAGCGGGCCTCGTGACATTAGCAGATGCTGCCGCGGGAGCCTGAGCGGAAGCCGCCATGGCGGTAGCCAGACGCTTGCGGTTGCGGTTGTTGAAGGCCTCAAAGTTGCGGCAGCCTTCACTGGCAAACATCTGATAGCGGTTTTCCATCTCCTTCACCACCCAGCGCAAGGCCATCAGCGCCTTCTTGGGATCCGTGACCACTGGCAGAGCCAAGTGTGGCAGGTCGGCATAGTTCTGCATCTCCACGACCTTCGGGTCGATCATGATGAAGCGCAGCTCGTCCGGCGCAAAACGGCACAGCAGGCTGGTGATGATGCCGTTGATGCACACCGACTTGCCCGACCCCGTGGCACCGGCCACAAGAAGGTGCGGCATCGAAGCCAGATCACCAATGATCGTCTTGCCATAAACGTCCTTGCCGAGAGCGATCGGAATCTTCGCCTTGCCATTCGTGAAGACCTCATCTTCCAGCAATTCACGGATCGGAACCACGATTTTATCCTTGTTGGCCAGCTCAATGCCGACCGTGTCCTTACCCGGAATCGGGGCCAGGATGTTGATGCGCTCAGCACACGTGGCACGCGCAATGTCATCGTCGAGGGCAGCGATGCGGGCCACGCGCAGTCCGTCCACAGGACGCACTTCATAACGGGTGATTGCAGGGCCACGGGTAATGTCGCCCGCCTCGACCTTGACGCCAAAGGAGGCCAGGGAGCGAATGATCGTTTCCTGCACAGCACGCATTTCGCCCCGGTCTGCAGGCCGTGCATCTTCCTCAGGCCAGTGCAGAAGGTCCAACTCCGGCAGCTTGTAATCCCTGAAAAGCACCGTCAAGCTGCCCAGGGAGCCGTGAGGAGCCTGTTCCAGCTTTTGCGCACGCTTTTTCTGCCATACTTCTGACAGTTTGGGCTTGTCAGCATCATCGCTGGGATGAGGCCTTGGCACGGAGGCATCGATAATCTTGGGCTCAAAGGTCAGTCCGAGCTCAGGCGTGACCATTTTGCCAGCCATGGACGCCGGAGCGCTATCCGGAGCCAACTCTGCGGCTTTTTTACGACGTGCCACAGGGGCCACTCCACCACGGGCAGCGGCTTCAGCGGCGGCAGCCTCCTCCGCAGCAAGCTGCGCAG
>CALDGV010000450.1 GCA_937941745.1 uncultured Prosthecobacter sp.
ATCACACTTTCTGGGCGCAGGTCGAAAGACCTGCGCCTTTTTCTTTGGGATATGCCGGACCTTTGCGGCGGTTTTTTCCGAGAAGGAAACCGGCCTGCCTGTCTGGCAGGTGCTCAGCTCACTTCCAGGCCATCACACTGACGATCAAGATGACCGGCAGATAGATCAGGGTGCCGAAGAACAGGTGGCGTGCGGTGGCACGCTCCGGCTGCTTCTGGAACTGAAGCGCCCGCTGGCAGAGCCAGAGGTTGAGGAAGAGAGCCGGAGGCAGGAAAAGCCAGGTCTTCACCAGCCCGCAGATCACGGGCTGGACCATGAGCAGCAGCATGGCAACCGACCATGCCAGGGCATGCTTGGAGGTCCGGGCACCTTCCTCGTCATCATTCGCCAGCATCACAAAACCGCCCCGCACATATTCATCCCGGTACATCCAGTTGATGGCGAGGAAATGCGGCAGCTGCCAGAGGAAGAGCAGCGCGAACAGATAGATGGCTCCCGGCTCCACCAGAAGGCTCCAGCGGAAGTAGGCATCACCTGTCGTGGCAGGTCCCGCCGCGCCAGCCCAGCCGATGAGAGGAGGCAGCGCACCGGACACAGCCCCAACGAGGGTGTTGAGGGTCGATTGACGCTTCAGCGGCGTGTAGATGAAAAGGTAGGTGGCCAGGGTCATCGCCGTCAGGGCGGCTGCCTCTGCGTTCACGCGATGCACGAGGTGGATCAGCCCCAGGGCACTGAGCAGCCAGCCAATGCCAAAGGCGGCGCTCGGGCTGATTCGCCCGGCGGGCAGGGGCCGGTCCGCCGTGCGCTTCATGCGGGAATCGGGCTCTATTTCCATGAGCTGGTTGAAAACCGCAGAGCCGAAGGCTGCCAGCGTGCTGCCAATGATGGTGTGGATGAGCAGCCAGACATCCATGCGCAGGCCAGCCCGCAGCCAGAAGGCGACAAGCGTGGTCACGATGACCAGGGCGCTCAGGCGGAACTTGGTCAGGGCTAGCAGATCGCGCAGCGTGAAGGCGGCGCCGGTTTCCGGCTTGCTCACGACCTGGGGGGGCTCCTGCGACGGTTCGTTTTCAGACATTCCTCACCGCTTAGACGGAGTCGGAGTCTTTGCCAGCGCTCTCTTGGCCACCTTGAAAACCCATTCCCAGGGCCGCCGCCCAGGTGCTGAAGGCGGCCAGCAGGCTCAGCGCCAGGATCAGCAGGCCATTGGCCGCATGAAAAAGCGGCAGCAGACGCTCTTTGGCCGCCGCGCTGTACAGTCCGAGCACCACCTGGTTCACTGGCATGAAAGCCAGGGCCGGAGGCAGCCAGCGCAGGGCAGGCATCGTTCCCAGCCACAGACGGCTTTGCCAGGCGGCCAGAATCACGATTCCTGCCGTCACAAGTCCGCTCCAACGGTGCCAGGGCATCCCTTCCGTCTCCTCAATCATTCCCAGAGCCACCTGCCAGAGAGGTGCCATGACGAGGCAGGTGCTCCAGAATAGTCCCTGGGTGCGCCGAGACGCCCGAAGGGGCATTTTTTCTGACTTCCAACTGCTTGAAGAGGCCAGGACCACGAGTGCGAGCAGGCTGATCAGTCCCAGGATCAGGACCAGGGAGGTCCAGCTTCCTGCGCGCGGCACAGCCCAGGCTCCCCAGCCTTCCTGGGAAATCATGAGCACCATCCAAAAAAGCGACAGCGTGCTGAATCCACGCTCAGGCGGCCAATGGCGGCCCAGCCAGCTCATCACCAGCCAGGCCAGCACGAGCATGGCGATCGTGGCCGAAGCAGCCCAGGCACCCTGGGCCACCAGATACACAAAACCGCTGCCGATGAGGGCCGTGCAGGCCAGTTCCAGAAAGCTCGGGCTGTGACGGATGAACTCCCGGAGATAAGCGGTGAGCACCAGCAGTTCGACCAGCCGGTGCAGTCCGAAAAGGCGGCCTGCAGAGACATCCTGCCTCACAGCCAGGGTCACCAGCAGGCTGGCCAGGGCCAGGCCTCCTGGGCGAAATGCCGCAAGCACGGCGTGCAGCCATCTCCCGCTGGAGCGAGGGCGGTCTGAAACGTCCGCTGGATCTTGCACGGCCATGCAGAGCCGCCTTACCGCACTGCACCCTCGTTGTAAACCTTGTCAGCAGCCTGCGCCGCAGCCGCCATCAGGGCTTGGCCACGCCGTTGAGGCTGAAATCGTCGTAATGAACGTCGATCGGGTTGGTCGTCAGGCTCACAAGGCTCTTCGTGTCGTGGGCGATGCCTTCGGATTTGAAGCTGGCCACCGCCTGACCATCAATGCTCACGCGGATTTCATCGCCTTCCGTCTGCACCACCAGCGTGTGCCAGTCATTGAGCGAAACCTTGGTCGGAAAACGCTTCATTTTCGAGGCCAGGAGCTTCTTTTCTTCTTCCGTGAGCTGATTGGCTTTCTTCCGGTCATAGAGGCCGCCTGCGAGGTTGAAGCCGCCCGTCTTGGCGTCCGCCACCTGCACACCTGTGGGGCTGATTGTGGCCTGGCAGATGTGCCCGGCATGGGAGCCTTTGTAGTTCTTGTCGTCAAACCAGACGTTGAAGCTCTTCGCCTTGTCGCTCAGGAAGCGGAACTTCACGGTCACCTGCAGGTCGCGTTCACCCGTCAGGCGGATGTTGTCCACCGCACTGTGGTCGGAGGTCGGGGCGGTGATGCCCATGAGCACGCCGTCCTTCACGATGCTGGAGCTCTTGTAGTGGCCCCAGGCCTTGCCGAAGCCTTCGCCGGAGAAGTCATCGGCGAAGATGACGCGGGAATAGTCCGCGGCCATCGCGCTGGAGGCCAGGGAGAGGGCGGAAAGGAGGGCGGGGAAGGCTTTCATGGAGTGATCTTGGTTGGAAAAACAGTTGGGCAGGGGGTTCGGGAACGTCTGCCGGGGCTGGATTCATGCGTCCAGGGCATTCATCGCCAGCAGTTCGGCCAGCTTGCCCTGGCTGCGGTAAAATTCTGCCTCGGCCAGACCTGCCTCGACGAGGCCGCTGCGCACGGCATCGGCGTCGGCCTCACCCAGCACATGCTGCTTGATGAGGGCGGTCTTGCGGGCCTGGAGATCCAGGAAGCTGGGCTCCACCTCGGGTGTTTGCGGATACCTTCCCGCCGCCTGGCCTTCCTTCAGCACTTGCTTGAAGGGCGCGCCGGACTTGGCGGCCTCCTGCTTGGCGGCGTTCACGCCGGCATACCAGTCGGCGCAGATGATGCGGTAGTAGTCGCGCATCGCCTGCTTGTTGTAGTGGATGATGAGCTGGCGACCCTCGACAGGCACCGTGCCGGTCGCCCGGAAGCTGTCGGCGTCGATGGTGTCCACGAAGAGCAGCTCCTCGCCATCCACAGCAAACTCCCACTTCAGGTCCCAGAGCTGCAGGCCGATCTCTTCCAGCAGCTCGCGCACGGCCCAGGCGCCCAGCAGGGCCATGCGGATCGTGCCGGTGAACATTTGGGCGCTCAGGCCTGACATCAGCAGCGCCTCCTGCTTGGTCACGGCGCGGTCCTCCGGCTCATACTTGCTGGTGAGGTCGTAGATGGGGCGGTCCAGCATCTGCCAGGCTTTCATCGGGCCGCTCAGGCCCAACTCCAGCTCAAAAGCCCGCCGCTCCCGTTCGCTCAGAGCCTCATACTTGCGCAGGATCGAGCTGCCGCTCGTGACTCCGAAGCGCACGATGTATTCGAGCGGCACCACGTAGGTCCCGCTTTGATGGAACTGGGCGTAGTCGAAGACGAAATTCCCCATCACGTTCCGCTGCGGCGGCTTCATCACCGGGAAGCGGCGCACCACGTTGTAGCAGCTGGGATTTTTGGGCATCCCGGAGGTCACCAGCTCGCCGGTCACGGCGTCGAGCATGCCCACATGATGGGTCTGCGCGCCGGTTTCCAGCATGGCTGGCAGTGTGCCATCCATGAGCTGCGAGCGCCAGGTCTCACCCAGGGTCGTCGTCTTCAAAAGTGCAGCTTCCACGCGCTTCCAGGTCTCCGGCTCGCCCAGGCGGGCATACATGGCATGGCGGAAGATGGCCCGGTTGAGGTCATTCCCCTCGATCTTGAAGATGCTGCCCACGTCGAAGACCGAGCCTGCCTCGGTCGTTTCGCAGACGATGTAGCCAGGATGATCCGGAACGGCATACAGATTCTGCACCGAGCCACGGTAAACGGGCTCGCCGAGGGACTGAAGGGAAAGGTGGGTGGGCAGGTCGGCCATGGTGAGTGGCCAAGGCATCGCCAACACCGGGCCGGATTTCAATTTCCGGTTTGTTTTTTTCCGTGTTCCGCACCTTGCGGCACAGACCAGAGCTTCATCAGAAGCTCAAACATGGCCGGATCATGCCGCTGAAGCTCCTCCCGGGTGTAGGGAAAGAAGTCGTTCCGTGAGAAAAAGGCCTCCGTGCCTTCCGCGAAGTATTCCTTGGCATTCGTGAGCGCGTAAGCGCGGTCGAAGCGTCTGCGTCCCTGGCTGTCCTGCCGTTCCACACGGTTGTAAATCCCTGCCGCCCGGGCCTTTTCGTGGGCGGCGAGGATTTCCGGGTGATCGAAGCCCAGCACGCGGTCGTGGTAGGCATGGGCCAGCTCGTGAAGGGCGAAATTGGGCATGCGCCGCGTCTCCTCCTCGAAGATGCGGATGTTGGTAAACTCCACGCCCTTGGCCATGGAGGGGTCGCGCCCGTTTTCATGCAACCAGCCAGCCCCGGGGTGGTATTCCGCCCGCGGATGTGTGTTTGGATACTCAGGATGGATCCACAGCGGTACTTTCTGAAGTTCGACCACGGCCTTGGCTGGCACCACCCGCACGATTTCGTCGAGCTGCGCCTGCAGCAGAGGCAGGGCTTTTTCAAGGGCGCTCCGGTCGGTCATGGCATGGATGTGCAGGGTCCAGCCGGACAGCAGAAGGGTTTCGCTTTGCGCCAGAGCCGACGAGAGGCACACGAGCCAGGAAGTGAAGAAAAGAAGTCTCATGCGAATCGGTCGGGCGACATCAGTTCGAGCGGCACGCTCGTCGGTTCTCCAGTCAGCACTTGGGCAATGATTTTGCCTGTCGCAGGGGCGAGGGAAAGGCCCATCATCGCGTGACCGGTGGCCACGGTGAGGTTTTTCCAACGCTGCGTGCGGCCAAGGTAAGGCATGCCGTCTGGTGAAACGGGCCGAAGACCGCTCCACGGCTTCACTTCGGCGAAGTCTCGCTCCTCGAAGGCTGGGAAGTACTTGGGAAAAGCCCGGGTGATGCCGCGCACACGGCGCTGGGTGATGGATTCATCAATGCCCGCGATCTCCATTGTGCCACCCACGCGCAGGGCCCCATCCATCGGCGTCACCGCCAGGCGTGCCTCGGTGCAGATGCTGCACAGCTCAGGAAGCTGCTTTGGGTCTGACAGCGTGAGGCTGTAGCCCTTGCCAGCCTGCATGGGCAGCTTCAAGCCGAGTTCCTGGGCCAGTTCCGCCGACCAAACACCTCCGCTCAAGACCACTTCGTGGCCTTCGACCACGCCTCGGGTGGTGCGGACGGCCCTCAATACTCCCTCCTCCACATCAAAGCCCGTCACCTCGGTTTCCCAAAGCAGCTCCACACCGAGCCTGGTCACTTCCGCTTCCAAGGCGGTCATGAAGCGTCCAGGTGTGAGATGACAGTCCTTCGGGAAATACACACTGCCGCAGACGTCCATCGTCACCGCAGGATCAAGCGCGGCCGTGGCGCGGGCGTCCAGGACCTCGGCGGGGATGCCGAGCGCGTTGGCCTTCGCCGCCATGTGACCTTCCTCATCCAGGGTCCGTTGCTCTTTGCACAGCATGAGCAGCCCGCGCTTCA
>CALDGV010000451.1 GCA_937941745.1 uncultured Prosthecobacter sp.
CGGCGAACCATGAGACGTTGACCGCAGGCGCGGCGAGTGTTGTTTCATCGGCAGGATCGAGATCACCACGCCAGTGTGCGAGGTAGTTTTTATCCGCGAGCGTGCTTTTGACCTGCGAGCGCCTCCAGGTGGGGTTTTTAGCCACGAAGGCGAGAAATTGCGCGTTCGTGATCTGCGTGGTGTCCATGAAAAAAGGCTCCGCACGGCGCTGCTTGGCCTTTTTGGCATAGACTGGTTTGTACAAGCCGCCGGGGATGTGAACCATGCCCGGAGGTGGCGCGGGGACTTCAGCCGCTGGCAGCATTGCGACTGCCAGCAGCAGGTATGTGAGTGCTTGACGCATGAGGTTTGTGGAATCAATGGCCGGGCTGGGCGGGAGCCGGAGCGGTCGCGCGGACCTCCTTCACCATGGCGGGCAGCACTTCGGTGCCGTTGTTCCCCCAACTGCTATACACATAGGTAAGCACATTGGACACCTGCTCATCATTGAGGCCTAGCTGCGGCATGATGCTGGCATAGACCTCGCCATTTACGGTCACATTGCCTTGCAGGCCGTGGAGCACGGTTCCGATGCTGCGCTTCACATCCGCATTGAGGTAGTCGGACTTGGCGAGCGGTGGGAATGCCTTCGGGATGCCCTGCCCCTCCGCCTGATGGCAGGCCATGCAGATGGATGTGTAGAGGAGTTTGCCACGAGCGATGCGCTCGTCTTTGTTTGCCGCGGGCGGCTGCTGTGTGGATGCCTGAGGGATGTTTTGCACCGCGCCGCCTTCGAGCTGGTAGATGCGGTCATCCTGCTTTCCGGAGTACACGAGTTTGTTTTCCTCGCCAGTGACCTTGATCATGCCCACGGCACCTTTGTTGAAGGCGCGGAAGATGCTGTGATCGACCAGAATATAGGTGCCTGGCACTTCGAGGCCGAAATCCACGATGGCAGAGCCGCCGGCGGGAATCATCGTGGTCTGCACCTGATGCTGTGCGGGCTTCACACCGCCCTCCAGATACACGTTGTCAAAAATCTCGCCGATGACGTGGAAGGAGGACGTGAGGTTCGGGCCGCCATTGCCGACGAAGAGGCGCACTTTTTCGCCCACCTTGGCATGCACGGCATTGTCGCCCGCCATCGCGCCGACGCTGCCGTTGAAGACGACGTAGTCAGGTGTCTCGGTGAGCGCCTTGTCCATGTTGAAGGGTTGCAGGCCGGCCTCGCCATACGGTCCTTTGGTGTAGAACTCGGATTGGAAGACATAGAACTCCTTGTCCACTTTTGGCAGGCCGCCGATTGGCTCGATGAGGATGAGACCATACATGCCGTTCGCCACATGCATGCCGACGGGTGCTGTGGCGCAGTGATAGACGTAGAGGCCCGGATTCAGCGCCTTGAAGGAAAAGACGGACACATGCCCTGGTGTCGTGAAGGACGAGGCCGCGCCGCCGCCTGGTCCGGTGACAGCGTGAAGGTCGATGTTATGCGGCATCTTGCTGTCCGGCCGGTTCATGAGGTGAAACTCCACCTCGTCATTCTGGCGGATGCGGATGAATTTGCCCGGCACGCTGCCACCGAAGGTCCAAAACGTGTAATCCACGCCGTCGGCCATGCGCTTCACCACTTCGACGACTTCGAGTTTGATCGTCACCTTCGTCGGATGATCGCGCGTGATGGGTGGTGGCACGTTCGGCGCATCGGTCAAAACGGCGTTCTCTGTGCCTGAGACAGGTTTGTCCTGCTGCTTCGTGGGGTTTGCCATCGCGTCATCCGAAGCCGGAGCAGCAGCAACAGCGGGCGAACGTAATTCCAGCATGGCCTTCATGAAGGTTTCCTGGGACTGCTTTTCGTTTGGACTCAGCTCGCGGTCGCATTGCGTGAGAAAAGCGACCGAGGCGGCCGCCAGGAGGAGTGTGGTTTTCGTTTTCATGGTTCAGGCAGGTTGGGAGGATTGCTTGTAGCGGGCATACCGTTCACGCTGCTCAGGCGTGAGGTTCGCAGGGTCGAATCTCGGATCAGGCACCTGATTGATGCGTGAGAAGATGACGTTCGCCATGTCGGCGGCGCAGCTCTTGATGTGCTCGGCATGCTCGCCGGCGAAGAGATCATCCACCGTGGAGCGGAAGAGCAGGAGCCAATGGTCAAATTTGTCCCGTCCCATGTCCGTGAGCGGCACCAGCTTCGCGTGCGCGGCGAGCGGATTCCCGGTGAAGCCGCCACTGCGAAACAGGACCGTCTCCCAGAAAGCATACATCTTCGGCAGATGCGTGCTCCAGTTCGTCTGCGCTACCTTGTCGAAAATGTGACCGAGCACCTCGTCGGCACGGACGCGGTCGTAGAAAGTGTTCACGAGAATTTCGATCTCCGGCCGTCCGGCGAGATCGGGTTTGCTGGCGGCTTTTTCCTCATTCATGCATCTTAGAGTAGCCGCTCCAAGAATGACCGCTCTGCACTCTCTGGCAAGGTTTGGGCGGTAATTGCGGAACTGGCCTTCTGCAATTGTGCCTGCGTTAGATTCTGCCTATCTCCTCCCATGAAAAATCAACGCCACGACGACATGAGCACAGCCTGCCAGGACCGCTCGGACTCATGGGAACCGCCGGGTGGCCTGCTCATCTGGCTGCTCGTGATGCTGGAGGTGGTGACCTTTGGCGCGGGCATTTTGGCATTTGTCTGGCAGGAGCGCGGGAATGCGGCGGAGTATGAGCAGGGACGCCTGCTGCTAAATCAGAACCTAGCCTTTGCGAACACACTCGTTCTGCTCACTGGCGGCTGGTTCATGGCCTGCGGGCTGGGGGCCTTGCGAAAGGGAGAAAAACTATGCGCCAGAAGCTGGACGATAGCTGCGCTGCTAACTGGCGTGCTCTTCTTGGCGCTAAAGCTCATCGAATACCGCCAGAAGGCCGCGCATGGCATCCAGTTTGGCGAGGATACGTTCTTCACGCTTTATTACCTGCTCACGGGCTTCCACTTCGTGCATGTGCTAGTCGCCGTGGTGCTGCTGGGGGTGCTCGCTCGCTCAGTCCGCCTCGGGCACAGCCATGCGGGCGATCATCAAAACTTCGAGGCAGGTGCGGTCTTCTGGCACATGTGCGATCTCATCTGGCTGCTGCTCTATCCCGTCATCTACCTGCTATGAACCGCGCTCTCACCTTTATCTGGCTATTTCTCATCACGCTCACCACGGCGAGCTGGCTGCTGGCGGAGCGCCATGTGCTGCCATCGCTGCTACTTGGGCTGGCAGCGGTGAAGTTCACGCTGGTCGCAGGCTGGTTCATGGAGCTTCGCCGGACACATCGCTTCTGGCAGGTGGCGCTGGGAGGCTTGCTGATGATCATCATCACTGGTGTGGTGTGGCTGGCTTGAATCACACCGCCAGGCGCAGCCGCGCGAAGGCACCGCACATGCTGGCGACGAGGGCGCGAGGGTTTGGCACGATGTCGTAGTGCTGGCGGGCGAACATGCGGGGGAAGTGCTCTCTCGCACGCTTCTCGATGGCGAAGGCGTGGGTGGTGATGCCGTGCTTCACGCCTGTTTCGATGGCTTTGCGCACATCGCGCAGGCCGTATTCGCCTTCGTAGCGGTCGTAATCACAAGGGCGGCCATCGGTGAGAAGGAAGATGACTTTTTTCTCCGCGCTTTGCCGCATGAGCAGCTCCTGAGCATGCCGCAGCGCGGGACCTATGCGCGTGTAGCCCTGCGCCTGCACGCTACCGAGCCGGGTGCGGGCCGTGAGCCATGGATCGCGGAAGTCTTTGATGAGATGAAAAGCGCACTCGCGCCGCGTGTCGGAGCTGAAACCGGCCACGGCGAAGGTCTCGATGAATTCGTCGAGCACCTCGCCCACGCAGAGCAGCGTCTCGCGGATGGTGTCGAGCACGCGAGCATCATCCACCCATGAATCGGTGGAAAAGCTCTGGTCCATGAGGATCAAGGCCGCCACGTCATGCAGGCGGCGCTGGCGCTGGATGTAGATCCGCTCGTCCGGCCCGTGACCGCTGCGGGCGGCGACTTGTGCGGCGATGACGGCGTCGATGTCGAGCTCAGGGCCGTGCGGCTGGCGTTTCGCACGTTGCGTCTGCGTGGCGAGCGCAGCGAGTTTTTTGCGAAGGTCGAGAATGACGGCGCGGTGCTTCGCTGCGGCGGTTTTGGCCCATGCGGGATCGGTTGCGGTGACGCGTTGCGGCTGCACATGACACCAGGCCGGCTTGTGACGCTGTTTTTGGTAATCCCACTCGGGATACGGGATGCCGCCTGCGGGCGGTTCGTCGTTTTCGGAGCCAATTTCGAGCGAGAGGCCCTCCATGACGATGTCACTGCGATAAATCGAACGCGGTCGCTCGCGGGTGCGCACGACGTGTTTCATGTCGAGCTTGTTCAGCGCCTCGGCGTGGTCTTCGAGTTCGTCCTCGTCGTCGGTTTTGCGGTCGAGGCCGCTGTATTCTTCGAGAGTCTCCGCTTTCTCGAAAGTGTGAATCGGCATCTCGGATTCGACGGGCTGATCGTCGTCGCCGAGCTTCACTTTCACGTTCGTCTGGCCTTTGCCTTCGATCTCCGTGACTTGATCCGGCTGTTCGAGGGCGGTTTGCGAGTTGAGGAGCGTTTTGGAGGCCTGCGGGCTGTTTTCGCGAGAAAATTCCGCGCGGCCGATGAGGCTCCAAAAGTCCGTTTCGCCCAAAAATGGCCCCAATTCGGCGATCCGGGCCTTCAGCGCCGGAATTTCGCCCAAAAGCTGTTTCGGCTCCGAAATCCGATGCCGGATGGCGAGCGCGGCAAAGATCGTTTTGAGCTGAAAAAGCACCTGATTGGCCTCTGTGGCACTCGCGATCGAAAACTCCGGCGGGAGAAAAACACGCTCATGATCGCACAGGACGCGATTGGGTGTTTCGAGTACGCTCACCGGTTTTTCAGCGATCATGTTGGCGAGCAAAAACAGCCGCTGCCGGTGCGGAGCCAGATCCGCGCGCACCGCGGCCGCAGCCCGCTCACGCGGCGATTCGACCAGGCGCTTGTAGAGCGCCTTGAGGCCCAGGAAGAGATTTTCCTCCCATTCAAACATATCAGAGCGTCAGTTCGATGACCTGGGTGATAGCGGCGAGCGCGTCGGGATCGTCGGTGAGAGGTTCGGCGACGGCGACGGTGGCGGCGTAACGCGGTGGGAGGCCGGTGCGGATGAGTTTCGCGGCATCGACAAGCAGGCGCGTGGACACGCTTTCGAGCAGCGAGAGCTCGGTGAGGGCGCGGACCTTTTTGGCGATGGCGACGAGGCTGCGGGCGATTTTTTCGTCGATGCCGGTCTCACCAGTGAGGATACGCGTTTCGATGTCTGTGCTCGGATATCCGAAGCCGAGACCGATGAAGCGCTGGCGTGTGGAGGGTTTCAGCTCACGCATGCTGCGCTGGTAGCCTGGATTGTAACTGATGACGAGCATGAACTCCGGCGGCGCGTGCAGCGTCTCACCGGTGCGGTCGAGAAACAGTTCGCGGCGGTGATCGGTGAGCGAGTGAATGACGACAATGGCATCGGCGCGGGCTTCAGCGACTTCATCGAGGTAGAGGATGGCCCCTTCACGCACGGCGCGTGTCACCGGTCCATCGGTCCAGCGGGTGTCACCGCCGATGAGGAGGTGGCGTCCGAGCAGGTCGGTGGCGGTGGTGTCCTCGTTGCATGAGACGGTGACGAGCGGGCGGCCGAGTTTGGCGGCCATGTGCTCGACGAAGCGCGTCTTGCCGCAGCCGGTGGGGCCTTTGAGCATGAGAGGCAGGCGTGCCTCCCATGCTTTGGCGAAGAGCTCGCTCTCGCGTCCGGTTTCGAGGTAGAAAACTTCGCGCGTGCTCATCAGGCGGCGGATTCAGCGGACGCGGGCAGTTCCTCCTCACGACGCACGTCGGAGTGCGCGGCCTCGTTGGTTGGCAGGCCGAAGCGCCAGAAGTTGTAGAGGTAGAAGCAGATGCCGAGGAAGAAGAGGCAGGCGGCGAGGATCATGCCGACGAAGTGTATCTCGATCTCTTTTTGCACGGCGAGGAAGTCCATGCCCATGCGGCGCTCCAGATTCACCTGCGTGATACCGGCGACGGCGAGCGCACCGGTCATGGCGGTCATACCGATGTTGCTGAGCCAAAAGGCGTAGGCGGAGGCGGCGTTGTCCCAGAGCTTGCGGCCAGTGAGCACGGGCAGGACATAGGCGATCATGGCGAGATTGATCATGGCATACGCGCCCCAGAAGGCCATGT
>CALDGV010000452.1 GCA_937941745.1 uncultured Prosthecobacter sp.
TGCGGCCGCAGCGCGGCGCGGAAGGCATCGAGCTGCCGCGTGCGGAGTGGGCGTTTGGACGTTGGGAGAATGAGAAGCTTATTCCTGACGCCACGCATGTGTATGTGAAGGCCGGTTTCCGCCCCGGCTGGCTCTACGACCTCGTTTACACGGCGAAAGAACCGCGAGTGACCGGGCTCGGCCTCACGGCCTTGCGGGACAGCGTGGCTTTTTTCCGCCACGGAGCAGCGAAGGAGAATCCACTGGCAGGCGCGGTGCAAAAGGCCTGCGTGTTCGGCATCTCGCAGTCGGGTCGCGTCATTCATCACTTCCTCTACGAGGGCCTGAACGGCGACGAGCATGACCGCATCGTCTTCGACGGTGCCTTGATCCACGTCGCGGGTTCCGGCAAAGGCATGTTCAACCATCGCTTCCGCATGAGCACGGAGTATGGCACGCAGCACGAAGGCCATCTTTCCGGCAGCGAGTTCTTCCCGCTGGCTCCGCTGCCGCAGACCGATCCCATCACCGGTGAATCGGGCGACTCGCTCGCCCGTTCGAGAAAGTCCGGCCACACGCCGCGCATGCTCTTCACACAAACCTCCACCGAATACTGGAGCCGCGCCGCGTCGCTGCTGCACACCGATGTGGAAGGCAAAACCGACCTCACGCTGCCGGACGATGTGCGCGTGTATCTCGTGGCCGGTGCGCAGCATCTCGGCAAGAGCGACGGCACACCCG
Source organism: uncultured Prosthecobacter sp. (assembly GCA_937941745.1). Classification (GTDB taxonomy): domain Bacteria; phylum Verrucomicrobiota; class Verrucomicrobiia; order Verrucomicrobiales; family Verrucomicrobiaceae; genus Prosthecobacter. Next base: position 721 of record CALDGV010000452.1, read on the forward strand.
GCATCTGCCAGCAACCGCGCAACACGCTCGATGATCGCGGCCCCGTGCTGCGGGCGATGCTCATGCATCTCGTTGAGTGGGTGAAGCACGGCAAAGCACCGCCGCCGAGCCGTCATCCGCGTCTAGCCGATCACACGCTGGTGAGTTTCGATGCATGGAAGACGCAGTTTCCGAAGATTCCCGGCCTCAACCTGCCCACCCATGCCTATCAGCCTCCGCGACTCGACTTCGGGCCGCGCTTTCACCGCGAAGGCATCGCCGACATCATCCCGCCGAATGTCGGAAAACCATTTCGCACCCTGCTGCCCGCCGTGAACGCCGATGGCAATGAAACGAGCGGCATCGTGCTGCCGGAAGTCGCCGTGCCGCTCGGCACCTACACCGGCTGGAACCTTCGCTCGCCCCAAGTCGGTGCTGAAACGATGCTTTCGCCGCTCGACGGCATGTTCATCCCCTTCGCGAAAACCAAGGCTGAACGTGAGAAGACCGGCGACCCACGTCCTTCCCTCGAAGAGCGCTATCCGACGCGGGAAGAGCATTTGTCTCGATTCAAGGCAGCGGCGAAGAAGCTCCACGAAGAGGGTTTTCTGCTAGAGGAGGATGTGGTGAGGATCGTCGAGCGGGCGTCAGCAAAGTAGCCATCTTGCTCCGCAAGATGAGCCGAGGGCTTTCGCTAACAATGAACGCAACCGAAGTTCAAACACGAAGGTGTTTGCAGCGCATCATGCTCCTCTCGCGGAGCGAGATGGCTACTTTGCTTCGCGAAGCAGGTCACACCCGGCGCAGGGGCTGGGAGAAGATCATGTCCACGATGGGGATCGGGGTGCGCAACGCGGGATCGGTGCTGGCGAAAGCGGGGCCGCGCAGGGCTTTTTGATCATGGAGCTGCGAGATGTCGTGCACGTTCATGCCACGCAACGTTTTAGCGGTGAGCGGCTGGCCTTGTTGATGAGTGGGCGGATACGCAGAGGCCTCGACGCGCACGAAGGCGGCTTCGAGGCGGCCGCTGGCATCGCGTTTGAGCGGAAACTCGGCCTGCGCGGCATCGACGATGCTGGCGATGCCTTGATCGGTTATGAAGCGGATTTGCACCTTCGGGCGTTTAGCATCGTTGCTAGCCACGGCGACCTGCAGCGTGTCGTTTTGCACGGCGATACGGCTGAAGCGGAAGTCGCTGCGATCATACGGCGCAATGACTTCACCTGCATCGCTGGCCGCGAGCGAGGCCACGGAGCCGAAGAACGTTCCCTGGCGATACGCACGCAGCGTGGCTGACTCACGCTCGGCGGCGGACAAGGCATCGAGCTTCGGCACGAGCAGCACATGGCGACCGCGACCGTAGGTGTTGTGATCTTTGACGAAGAAGCCCCAGCAGCGTCGCCCAGTGCGCAGGATGTCATCCCAGAGCTGGTAGAAGTGCAGGGTGGGCCCGCCGCTTTGATCATAGAAGCCACGGCTGGAGCCAAAGCCGGACGTGAGCTGGTTCCACACCTCAATGCCGAGCACACGCTGATCAAAATCGAGCATTGGCAGGTAGTCGGTGATCTTTCCCGTGGGATGATTCAGCGTCATGCCACCGCCATCGGCGTATTGCAGCGCATCGAAGGCCTCGCGGAAGACATCGCGCCACGGGCGGTTCGTGCCCTGCATGAGGCGATACTGGGTCAGGGACATCGCGGCGGCATCAAACTCGAGCTTGGTGTCGATGCTGGCCGCCGTGGTGCGCAGATAGATCGTGTGATTTCCGGGCGGAAGCTCACGCTCATGCACTGGGCCTTTGTCCGCGAAGCTGTTGCGAAAGTCGCACTCGTTCGCGCCTTCGATGCTGAGTTTGGCGACCGGTTTGCCATCCTTGGCCGCGAGCCGCACATCGAGTCGATAAACACCAAGCCAGGGCTTTTGCGCGTCGAACACGTTCAGGTTTTCAAAGCGATGCAAAACAGGCGACGCGGCACATTCCTTGGCGCTCACCGAGCTGCCGCAACCAGTGGCGAGCATGCTGCCGAGCGCATTGGCATGCAGGCCTGTGTCCGTGAAGGAATGATGCTCGGCATTGGGCGCGGCGACGAGACGCGGATGCTTTTGGGCATACTCCGCAGGCAGCGGATACGTTGGCGCGGAGGGGTAGTAGTTGCTGAAGGCAAAATGGCCGTAGCCCATGCCGACAAAGCCATCGCGCGAGGCATCGTTCTGCCCCTGATGCTGGTGTGACATCGAGTGCAGGTACTCCCAAGTGTCCCAATCCACCGCCGCATACGGATTGTCCAGTTCACGACCTGCACCCGTGCTCCAGGACGACGTGGCGGGCATGGCAGCGAGAGTGGCGAGGAGCGTGCGGCGGTTCATTGGTAAAATTCGCGCAAAAGGCATGGCTCCTTTCATTCGCCGCCATCTGTGATGCTGCGTTCCTGTCTTTCAACGGCGGCGCCGTATCAGCAGAGGCATGAAGCCGAGCATCAGCAGCATCGCGCGGCCGGGCTCAGGAACCACGACAGTGAGCCGGAGGGATCCACTGCCGAAGGCAACATCCCAGAATCCGAAGCCGCTGATGTCAGGAAGATCGAGCAGACCCTCGTTGAGGTCGGTATTAGCTCCAGTGCGGAAGTTCGAACCGGTGGAGAAAGCTCCAGCATCAAGCAGGCCGGACCAGTCGATCAGAGAGAATGAGTCGCCCGCCGTGGGAGTGTAGCCTGTGCCATCGACCAAGATGCGGCTAAAGCCGTTCAGCGAGAGATCACCTGCGATGTACAGGGTGTCGAAGGCGAGGTTGGAGCTGCCAGTTGAACCTGTGAGTTGCAACTCAGCCGCCGTGGCAAGGCTCGTGGGGACAAACATCATTGACTGAGAATGGAGTCCACCAATGGCCGCTCCTCCCAGATCACCCGGTTTGAGTGTCCCAAGGATGACACTGGTGACTGGAGCTGTGATGATGCCTGAGCCGGAGAGCACCGCACTGCTCCCGCTCAAGGTGACATTGCCCAGGCCTGTGGTGCCGGTGTCGGAAAGCCCAACCTGGAGATTGCCTTCGGAAATCAGCGTGGTGCCAGTGTAGGTGTTGCTTGCGGCCAGCACCGTGGTACCGCCACCAACTTTGCTCAGTGAGTGCGGGCCGGAGATGACAGAGTGGATGGTCAGATCACCGCTGCCGCCGAGGCTGGAGTCTGATGCCAGCGTGATGCCTGCGACGTTGGCCGTGACGGTGGCACTACCGCCTGTGACATTGACGACAGGAGAGTTGCTGTAGCCGCTGCCATGATCTGTCATGACAAAGCCGTTCAAGGCAAAGGCACCGTCATTGCCGGTGACAGCCGCCCCAATGCCCGTGCCTCCTGTGATGGTGAAAGTCGGGACGGAGGTAAAGCCAGTGCCTGCATTCACCAGAGTGATGCCGGTGATGGTGTAGTTGCTGTTGTTGCCAGTCGCGGTGGGGTTTGTGCCTGTAAAACTAGCTGTGCCGCCGGAGAACGTGGCGGTTGGCGTGGTGACAAAGTTGCTGCCCGAAGTGAGCACGTTGATGCCGATGACATAGCCGTTCGCATCGAGCACGGCCTCGCCCGTGGCTCCATTTTGCAGTATGACGGAGGGTGCGACGCTGTAAGAAGTAGTCGTCCCAGGGACTGCTGCAGCCACGGTGAAGGAGGCATTCGTGACACCGACTAGAGCATACGCCGAGGCCCCCATGCCACCGCTGATGCTGATGGTGGGGACAAGTCCATAGCCGCTGCCACCACTGGTGAGTGTGTAGCTGTCACTGGTGAG
>CALDGV010000453.1 GCA_937941745.1 uncultured Prosthecobacter sp.
GCTTCAGACGCTTTTGATCCACATGCGTGTAGATCTGTGTCGTGGCGATGTCTGCATGACCGAGCATTTCCTGGATCACCCTGAGATCAGCACCGTTGTTTAGGAGATGGGTGGCAAACGAATGCCTGAGCAGATGCGGATGAACATGCACCTCAAGGCCTGCTGCCTGGGCCCGCTCCTCCACCACCTGCCGGATGCGTGCTGGAGTCAGACTTGTGCCGCGAATCGAGATGAAAACGTGGCTTTGAGTCTTCGGACCCACCAAGGAAGGTCGACCATGCTCCAGATAGGCACTTAAGGCCTCCCTGGCCGCCCCACCGACGGGGCAAAGCCGGGTTTTACTGCCTTTGCCGACCACCCGGATCCACCCCTCATCCAGGTTCAGGTGCTCCAAACGCGAATGAACCAGCTCAGAAAGACGGAGACCGCTGGCATAAAAAAGCTCCAAAATCGCCCGGTCACGGCGATCCAGGGGACTATTGCCCCGAATGCCCTCCACCAGCCTGCGGACCACTTCCTCATTCAAGGTTCCCGGGAGATGCTTTTCGACCCGGGGAGGCAGGATGGGCTCCGACGGATCCCCAACACGTCTTCCACGCACTGCCAGCCAGCGGAAAAAAATCTTCAATGCCACCAGTTCAACACGAGCGCTGGAGGCCGCAAGCCCCTCCTTTTTTCGCCGCGCCAGATACTCCGTGATCATTTCCGTGGTGACCTGCCCAACGTCCTCCACCTCGCGATGCTCCTTCAGCCAGGAGGCAAACCCTTCCAGCACCCGGCGCACCAGGAGCTGATAGTTCACCGACAAGCCGCGCTCCGTCGCCAGATGCAGGATGAAGCTTTCGAGATGGTTGGTCATGACCGGGGATTCACTTTCTTGCTTTGGATAACGAACTCATTCAAGCGGCAAGGGCAGAGGACTTTGTCCCGTAGGTTTCTGGTCATGCTCCCGCGAATCATTTGCCTCCTCGCCCTGTTTTCCGTCTCCGCGCTTGCCCAGCAGGTCACGCTGCCGTTGCCGCGTCTGCTCACGATCATGCCGATGGGCGGTCAGGCGGGGCAAAACGTCGAAGTCACCATCACCGGTGAAAACATCGAGGATGTGACCGAACTGACCTTCTCCACGCCGAAGATCACCGCGAAGCCAGTGGCCGGGGAGGCGAACAAATTCACCGTGAGCATCGCTGCGGATGCGCCGGTGGGTGTTTACGATGCGCGGGTCATGTCGCGGCTCGGCGTGTCGTCGGTGCGGGCCTTCTCGGTGAACAAACTGCCCGAGGTGGTGCGCACGAAGGCCAACAACACGCTCGAAACGGCCCTGCCGCTGCCCTTGGGCACGATCTGCAATGCCACGATGACGAAGCGCGCGGTCGATTTTTACTCCTTCCAGGGTGTGAAGGGCCAGGCGGTGGCGATTGATTGTGCGGCGGTCGGCATCGACTCGCGTCTTACACCGGTGCTCATCCTCGCGGATGGCAAGGGCGCGGACCTCAAAGTGAACCGCACCGGCGGCATGATCGACTTCACCCCGCCCGCCGACGGCACCTACATCATCAAAGTGAGCGACCTCACCTACCAGGGCGGCGAGCGGCATTTCTATCGTCTCGCGTTGCAGAAGAGCCCGGCGGAGCCGCAGCCGCAGACGCAGATGGTCAGCGCCATGTCCTGGCCGCCTGTAGGACTTGCTGCGAACGCCGCGGCGAAGGAAGTCGAGCCGAACAACAAAGACGCGCAGAAGATCACGCTGCCTGCCGACCTCAGCGGCGCATTTTTCCCGGCGGCGGATGTCGATACCTATGAGTTCAATGCGAAAAAAGGCGAGACGTGGTGGGTGGAGGTCGCCAGCGAGCGTCTCGGTCGCAACACCGATCCCTTCGTGCTCGTGCAGCAGGTGAGGGACGGCAAGTTCACAGATGTGGCCGAGCTGTATGACATCGCGCCGCCGATGAAGGTCACGAGCAACGGCTACAGCTACGACGGCCCGCCCTACGATGCCGGATCGCCGGACGTGCTGGGCAAGTTTGAGGTCAAGGAAGACGGCACCTATCGCCTGCAAGTGCGCGATCTCTTCGGCGGCACCCGGACCGATGCGAACAACATCTACCGTCTCATCGTGCGCCAGGCCGCACCGGACTTTGCGCTCGCAGCCTGGGCCGTGCACATGACACTCCGCAACGGCGACCGTGCCGCGCTTTCGAAGCCCATGGCGCTGCGGCAGGGCGATTCACGGGCATTTGAGGTCGTCGTGCAGCGTCGCGATGGCTTCGATGGCGAGATCGACATCGCCATGGAAAACCTGCCGCAAGGTGTCAGCGCCGCCGGTTTGAAAATCGGCAAGGGCAAGACCTACGGTCACCTCATTCTCACGGCGGATGAAAAAGCACCGCGCGGCTTCTCGCTCGCCAAAATCACCGGCAAGGCCGTCATCGGTGGCAAGGAGGTCGTACGTCCGGTGCGGCTGGCCAGCATGGAATGGCCGGTGAAGGACGCGAAGGGCGAAATCCCCTCCCCTCGCCTCGTGGCGGATGTTCCCGTCTCTGTCACCGACTCCGAACAAGCGCCGCTGACCATCGTGACCGCTGAAAACAAGGTCTATGAGGCCAAGGCGGGCGAGACGCTGAAAATCCCGCTCAAACTGACTTGGCGGAACGAGTTCAACGGCACCTCGATCAAGGTGAAGGCCTACGGCGAAGGCTTCAGCGGCATCAAGGAGTTCGACATCCCGCTCAAAGCCGCCACGCATGAGGCCGTAATCGACCTCGCCGCGCTCAAGATCGCACCCGGCGATTACACCTTCGCCTTCCAGAGCCTCGGCATCTGCAAATACCGCTACAATCCGGCCGCCGTGCCGCTCGCAGAGGCTGAGCAAAAGAAGGCCGAGGCTGCCCTCGCCGCCGCTGCGGCCGAAGCCAAAAAACTTGCCGCCACCGATGCTGAGGCAGCGAAAAAAGCCGCCGAGAAGCAGAAAGCCGCCGAAGCCGCGATGAGCGCCGCCACGAGCAAAATGAAGTCTGCCGCAGCTGCCGCCGATCCGAAAGACACGGTGGAGATTCTTATCTCCCAGCCCATCCGCGTGAGCGTGAAGGCTGCCCCCCCCACCACGGCAGCCAAGTAATGCGTTGGTCAAAAAGACCTGAAACCGCCTAGTCCGACAATGCCCCATGCCGAAGGCGCAGGGCATTGCCGATGACGGAGACGGAACTGAGGCTCATCGCCGCACCAGCAAGCATCGGGCTCAGCAAAACGCCAAAAGTAGGATAGAGAACTCCAGCAGCGATGGGAATGCCGAGCGCGTTGTAGAGAAACGCGAAGAGGAGGTTTTGCCGGATGTTTCGCATCATCGCGCGGCCCAGTTGGATGGCGTGGACGATGCCGCGCAGGTCGCCGCGGACGAGGGTGACCGGGGCGCTCTCCATGGCGATGTCCGTGCCGGTGCCCATGGCGATGCCGACATCCGCGCCAGCGAGCGCAGGCGCGTCATTGACGCCATCGCCAGCCATGCCGACGACGCAGCCATCCCGCTTCAGCGCGCTGATGAAGCCGTGCTTCTCCTGCGGTGTCACTCCGGCGTGAAAGCGCCGGATGCCCAGCGTATGCGCGATGCGTGCGGTGGTGCGTTCGTTGTCGCCGGTGAGCATGACGACCTCCACGCTAAGCGCGCGCAACTGCGCCAGCGCCTCGGGCGTCGTGGGCTTCACCGGATCGGCGATCACGATGACGGCTGCCGCCTTGCCATCCACGGCGACGAGCACCGCCGAGCGGCCTTCGCCTTGTTGAGGTGCGGCGAGTGCTTCGAGCGCGTCCACATCAGCGACCTGCGCATCACGAAGATAGCCCGCTTTGCCGACGACGATCCGTTTTCCGGAAACGATCGCGCTTACTCCGGCGGCGGTGCTGCTTTCAAAGGCACCCGCCTCCGCGAGAGCAAGGCCTCGCGCCCGGGCTGCCTCGGTGATCGCGTGGCCGAGCGGATGCTCGCTGTGGCGTTCGACACTTGCGGCGAGCGCGAGCAGCTCGTCTTGGCTCCAGGCTGCTTCGGGCCGTAAAAGCACCTCCGTCACCTCCGGGCGGCCCAGGGTCAGCGTGCCGGTTTTATCGACGGCGAGCGTGTTGAGCGCGGCGAGCTTTTCGATCGCGGCGGCATCGCGGATGAGCACGCCCATTTTCGCCCCGCGGCCGATGCCGACCATCACGCTCATCGGCGTGGCGAGGCCGAGCGCGCAGGGACAGGCGATGATCAGCACGGACACGGCGCTGGCGATGGCATGGGCCAGCGATGGCTGCGGGCCGAGCCACCACCACAAAAAGAAGGTCAGCACGGATGCGGCCAGCACCGCGGGCACAAACCAGCCCGCGACCTTGTCCGCCAGAGCCTGCACCGGCGCACGGCTGCGCTGCGCCTGGCCGACGAGCTGCACGATCTGCGCCAGCAACGTCTCGGCACCGACACGCGTGGCTTGCATGACGAAGCTGCCCTGTTGATTCAGCGTGCCGCCAGTCACGGAGGCGCCGGTGGTCTTGGCCACGGGTTCAGGCTCGCCGGTGATCATCGCCTCATCCACATGGCTGCTGCCTTCGAGCACGATGCCATCCACCGGCACTTTCTCGCCAGGGCGCACACGCAATTGGTCACCCGTATGGACTTCATCGAGCGGCACATCCACGTCGCCCTCGGGCTTCACGAGTCGCGCTGTCTTTGGCTGCAGACCCAGCAGTTCCTGAATGGCGCTGCCGGTGCGGGCACGGGCGCGGAGCTCCAGCACCTGGCCGAGCAGCACGAGCACGATGATGACCGCCGCGGCCTCAAAATACAGCGGCAGGCGACCATGGTCATCCGCGAGGGATTCCGGAAAGAGATCCGGCATCAGCATGACAGCCACGCTGAAAGCATAGGCCGCACCGACGCCGAGCGCGA
>CALDGV010000454.1 GCA_937941745.1 uncultured Prosthecobacter sp.
CCGAGCGCCAGCAGGATCATGCGCACCAGATTACCAAGCATCGCCAGGGGAATGGCGCTGGCGAAAAGCAGGCCACGCCCGCGCCAGGTCTTCAGTGAGAGCCAGCCATAAAGCGCTGCCAGCATCATCAGTGAAAACAGCGAACGAATGCCGCTGCATGGCTCCTCAACATCCAACTGGAAGAGCTCGCCGACCACCAGCCCACGCTCCACATCCGCCGCTGAAAGCAGTCCCGTGCCTTCACGCACGACAGGAACTCCGATGAGATTCAAAACCTGGCCGGAAGCCTGCGCCGTAAGCATCCGCAGCGGCACGGCCAGCATGGACTCCAGCGGCAGCATCGGCCAGGTGAAGACGAGGAAGGCCCAGGGAAAGGCAAGACGCCGAAACCAGGCCACCCCACCAAGCTGAAGGATCACGCCAAGGGTCAGCAACTGACCCGCAATGTATCCCGGGTAAGCGGTGTCGGCCTTGTAGCCGAACCAATAAAAGAGCATGCCGAGCACCAGGGCAGGCGTCCCCAGCCAGGAGCCATTCATGGGCAGCTTCACCAACTGGTCGCGCATCCGCCAGACCAGCCAGCCCACGAGGAAGGGCGTCACAAGGCAGAACCACCATTCCGAATCCTGCTGCGCCTTCTTCACAATGCCGCCCAGCACGCTACTGCGCATCACGAAGTCCCAGTGCTGATAGGGAAAGACTCCCAGCACCACCACCAGCAGAACACCGGCGCAGGCCAGGATAAACTGACGCTGCCTTTCTCGGCTGGAAAAAACCTCGATCATGGCTGAATCACGGCCGGATGGCCGCCAGTGCTTCCCGGAGGTTGTCCTCCGTGACTTCCTTGCTCACAAAGGCCTCTCCAAGGGCTCGCAGCAGCACAAAACGGATGCGGCCGCACTCAAACTTTTTGTCCATGCGGGAGATGCGCAGGAGTTCCTCCGTCTCGAAGTCCGGTGCCAGCAGCACAGGCAGGTCAAAGCGTTGCAAAAGGCCCGTGATTCGCCCGGCGTCAGCCTCCGGCAGTCCGGCGAGCTTCACAGAAAGCACCGCTGCGGCATGCAGGCCGAGTGAAATGGCCTCCCCATGCAGAAGTTGGCCGTAACCTGCTGCCGCCTCAATGGCATGGCCGAGAGTGTGCCCAAAGTTCAGCAGAGCGCGGGTGCCGACCGTCTCAAATTCATCCTCTTCCACCACGCGGGCTTTGATGGCGATGTTCCGGCGGATCAGTTCGCTCAGATCCCCCGCCCCACTGGCGGCTTCATCAATCAGCGGCAGCATCGCCGCATCACGAATGCAGGCATGCTTGATGATTTCAGCAAAACCTTCGTTGAACTCGCGCCGATGCAGGGTGGACAGGGTGTCAACGTCAGCAATCACATGCGCAGGCTGATGAAATGCGCCCACCATGTTCTTGGCGTCCGGCAGATTCACCCCCGTCTTGCCACCCACGCTGCTGTCCACCTGGCTCAGGACCGTGGTAGGCACCTGGATGTAAGGAATGCCGCGCTGGTAGATGCTGGCGCAGAAGCCGCCCAGATCGCCGATGACACCACCACCAAGCGCCACGACAAAGCTTTTCCGGTCCAAACCGGCACGCGCCATCTCACCGCAGACCGTTTCCGCCACGCGAAGTGATTTGCTGGCTTCCCCAGAGGGCACTGTGATCAGGCAGACCTTCTTACCTGCGGATTCCAGGCTGGAAACGGCCTTGGCTGCATAGAGCGGCCCGACCTTGGAATCAGTGATGACCGCACAGGTGCGGCGATCTGGAAAACGCTCGCCCGCAACAACGCCAAGGTTCTGCAAAAGCCCGCGGCCCACGTCCACCCGGTAGCTGCGTGGACCTAGATCGACTTGGACTGAGAGGGCGGGCTGGGGGGTGTTTTCAGGCATGGAAAGAGATCGAGGATCTTTGCGACGGCTGATTCTGGCGTGCTGGAGGCATCCAGGCAAACCGTTTGCAGCCACGTCTCACGTCGAAACCAAGTTCCCTGGCGCTTGGCATAATGCCTTGTGGACTGCTGCATGGCGGCGATGGCCTCCTCCAGAGACATTTCGCCAGCCAGATGAGCCCGCAGCTCACGCACCCCGATGGCTTTCGCCACGCCGGAATCGCCCTGAAGGTCTGATACCTCCGCCAAAGCACCTCCCTGGAGCATCTGCAAGACACGCCGGTTGATCCGGTCATACAGGGCTTCACGTTCCCAGCTCAGCTGGACCCCGAAGCCACGAGGCTTCACCGTGGCGAAATTTTGCCGCAGGGCAGACTGCCGCTTGCCAGTCAGCAGACAGATCTCCAAGGCGCGCTCGACATAGCGAGGGTTGGCCAGAGGCACGTTCTTGCCCGCCTCAGGATCGAGCCGGAGGAGACGATCCACCTTTTCCTCCATCTGCATGGCCCGCAGTTCGGCACGCAGTGCCTCATCACCAGCAGGCAAGTCCGCCAGACCATGCGACAAAGCCTTCAAATACAGCCCCGAACCTCCGACGACAATGGGCCAGCGTCCACGAGCCGCAATATTGGCGATCACAGGCAGGGCCAGATCACGGTAGTGCTGTGCATCGCAGGAAGAAGCAGGATCGAGCACATCGTAAAGATGATGAGGCACGCGCCGCCGGTCTTCCTGGCAAGGCTTGGCGGTTAATACATCCAGGCCGCGGTAGAGCTGAAAAGCGTCTGCATTGACGATCTCACCTCCCACCTGCTCCGCGAGCGCCATGGCGATGCCTGACTTGCCGGATGCCGTTGGCCCAGCGAGGTAGAAAGGAACGTCAGACAGCATGTTGGAATGCTCCAAAAAACAGCAGACCTCAGACAGTCTCCCCCTCCACATAGTTCGGCATCAGGCGCACCGTCGGTGTCGAGGTCGCCCCATGTTCTGCGAGCTGCCTCAGCGCCGTGATCAGGCGGGCGGCGAACTGCTTGGGGTCCGAACTGTAACGGCTCACCTTGGGACTGGTGCATTCCAAGGTCGGGTCGCTGTCACGTGCCAGCACAGCCACATCCTGCGGGATGCGTTTTCCACGCCGCATGAGGTGCATCATCACCGTCAGGATGTGCGCACTTCGTCCGACAATGTAGGCCGTGGGCGGATGCGGCGCCTTCAGGCTGTCGTCCACCACCCGGCAGATGCCTGATGTCGTGCCGTCATGATGCAGGATCTTGAGGGAGGCGCCTCCCATCTGGCCCAGTGCCTCGCGCAGCCCTGTCTCGCTGGCGATATCTCCGCCGAGGTGGCTGTTGGGCAGCACCAGGGCGATGCGGCGATGCCCCTTCCGCCAGAGCAGGGCACCTGCATGACGGCAGGTGGCATGAAAATCCGCATCCACTGAAGGCAGGTGAATGCCAGGAACAGAGGAGCCCAGAATCAAGCAGGGTACTTTCTCCGCCTCCAGCCAGCGCTGCATGGCCTCCTCAGCGCTTAGAATCAGCCAGGCTGAAGCCGGATGAGAGGTGATGAACTGCCGAAGCCCGCGTGCTGGCGAGGCGGTGTAGCAGCCAGGAGCTGCATGCAGCCTGACTTCATAACCGGCGGCGGTGAGCTTGGCGCGGACCGTGTCCATCATGAAGGCGATCGGAGCCGGCATGGAGAGGAAGGAACCTGGCGTGAGGATGCCAATGATTCGCTGCGACTCAGCCTTCCGTGAAACCGGCTTCGTATCACGAATGCGCCGCCGCTGCCTTCCCTGCACCTCCAGCACACCCTGACGTTGCAGCTCATCCAGAGCCGCACGCAGGGTTCTGCGGCTGACCTGCAGCATCTCGCAAAGTTCACGTTCACCCGGCAGTTCGTCCTGCCAGTGGCCTGCCTCAATGTTCTCGCGCAGACTGACGACTGTCTCTGCGACAAGCGAATGGCGTTTGGGTAGCTGAAGGGAGCCGGATGATGCGTTCATGAGCTTTTGGTGCCCTATTGTGACCAAAAGCAAACACTCGTTCGCGAAGGAACGCGAGTGCGAATATCAGGAAGTCCATCTTCGTTTGTTTCTCCATCCCATGACTGACCGCTACACCAAATCCCGAGAGCTCTTTGCCCGCGCCCAGAACAGCATCGCCGCTGGCGTGAACAGCGGCATCCGCAAGATGGAGCAGCCCGTGCCCCTCTACTTTTCCCACGGCTCAGGCTCCCGCGTCTGGGATGTGGATGGCAACGAGTACATCGACTTTCAGATCGGCCAGGGAGCACTGCTCTATGGCCACGCGCCCAGCGGCATGGCCGAGGCCATCGGCACCCAGGCCCACAAGGGCACCCACTGGGCCGCACAGTGCGAGCTGGAGATCGAGGTGGCCGAGCGCCTGCAAAAGCTCATGCCCGGCGCCGAGCTTGTGCGCTTCAACAACAGCGCCACGGAGGTCGTGCTCTCCGCCTTCCGCCTCGCCCGTGCCCATACGGGACGGCCTTTGATCCTGAAGTTTGAAGGTGCCTACCATGGCTGGGCGGATGAAGGCCTTGTCGGCTTTGCACCTCCCGCTGACAAATGGGGCGATGACGAAAGCCCCACGCGCCTGCATCCAAGCCAGGGGGTGATCCCTGAGGTGCTCGAAACTTTTGTCGTGGCACGCTGGAATGATCCTGACCACCTGCGCCGCCTGGTGGACAAGCACCGAGGCCAGATCGCGGCCATCGTGTTCGAGCCCGTGATGTGCAACACCTGCTGCATGGAACCCGTGCCCGGGCTCATCGAAACCATCCGCGAACTCTGCGACCGTGATGGAATGCTCATGATCGCGGATGAAACCATCACCGGTTTCCGCCTGGCCCCCGGCGGCGCCCAGCAGTACCTCGGCTTCACACCTGACCTCACCATTCTTGGCAAGGCGATTGGCGGCGGCGTGCCCTTTGCAGCCCTTGTCGGCAAGAAGAGCGCCATGCAGAAGATCATCGAAGGTTCGGTGGTCCACGCGGGCACGTTGAATGGCAACCCGCTCTGCCTCGCCGCCTCGAAATGGTGCCTGGATCACGTGATGGAACTGGGAGAAGACCACCCACGGATCGTCAGCGACCTTGGCCAGCAGCTCATGGCAGGTCTTCGTGCCCTGGCTGACAAGCATGGAGTTCCGCTCAGGCCCCAGGGCCCAGGAGCCGCCTTCCATGCCGTGATGCTGAAGCCCGGCGCGGCCGAAGGCCCGGTGAAGGACTATCGTGACTACGTCAGGCGCCACGATGCCCCGCGATGGGCTCATCTGCGCATCTGCCTCCTCGAACAAGGTGTCCGCGCCATTGAGCGCGGGCTCTGGTTTGTCAGCCTCGCGCACCGCCAGCAGGATATTGATGAGGCGCTGGCGAAAGCCGAAGCCGCTTTCGCCAGACATGCCGCCGAGTGGAAAGCCGCCTGACCGACCATGAAAAAGCGCGTCCTCATCGCCGGCCTGTTTCACGAGACCCATACCTTTCTCGAAGGCACGACCGGCCTGCGGGACTTCCAAATCACCCGCGGTGCTGAGCTGCTGCGCAGCGAAGGCGACAGCTCACCTCTGGGTGGCGTGCTTCAGCTTGGCCGCGAATACGGCTGGGAGGTGCTGCCGACCGTGGATTATCGCGCTCAGCCCAGCGCCACCGTGGAGGATGAGGTCATCGAGAGCTTCTGGAAGGACTTTCTGGCCCAGGCGGAACCTCACCTCAGTCAGCCGATTGATGCGTTCTACTTCGTGCTGCATGGAGCCATGACCTCCCAAGGCATCCAGGATGTGGAGGGCGAGCTTCTTCAGCGTGTCCGAGCCATCCCAGCACTAGCTCAAGTACCGCTTTTTGGTGTTTTCGATCTGCACGCCAATTTCACTCCAAGCATGGCAGCATTGAGTGACTGCCTCGTCGGCTACCGTGAAAATCCCCACACGGATGCACGCGAAGCCGCCTGCGTCTCCGCCCGCCTGCTCCAGCGCTGCCTTGCCACACAGGAGCAGCCTCACCAAAAGATTCACATCAGCTCCATCGTCTGGCCGCCGACTGGCACCGCCACCTCCAACGATCCGATGAAGACGCTGGAACGCATGGCACGTGAAATGGAGTCGCGCCCAGGCATCTGGTCCGTCAGCATCATCGGAGGATTTGCTTTCGCAGACACCCAATTCACCGGCGTCAGCCTGCTGGTCACCGGCACGGATGATCCGGCGATGGATGAATGCCTGCAATCACTAGCCACCAAGACCACCGAACTGCGCGAACTGGGCAATGTCATCGATCCTCCTCTTTCCGAGGTCATGCAGCAGGTGAAAGCCAGCCCAGGCGGATTGACGGTGCTCGCCGAGCCCTCCGAAAACATCGGAGGCGGAGCCCCCGGAGACGGCACGGGTCTGTTGCGGGCTCTGGTGGAACATGAAATCAGCAACAGTGCGGTTTGCATCGCCGACGCCCATGCCGTACAGGCGGCTGAAGCCTCGGGCTTGGGCACCCAGGTCCGTCTGAGCATCGGCGGCAAGGGCAGCCGTCTGGACCCCGG
>CALDGV010000455.1 GCA_937941745.1 uncultured Prosthecobacter sp.
CGAAAAGGCAGCGGAGGCCTATCTCCAGGTGCACCGCCTCAGCGGCAACAACCGCTACGCCCGCTTTGCCGCCTACCAGTATGCCCAGACCGCCAAGCCGGAACTCTGGAAGAAGGCTTATCACCTCCTGCACAGCTCCTACCAAAAAAGAAACCAGCGCACTCCGAGCCTCATTGAGAACCTCAAAAATCTCGAGGAAAAGCTGAACATCCCCTTTCCCCAGCGCATACCCGATCCACGCCCCCGGATCGAGAAGGCCACCATCGAGGTCGGCCCAGCCCTGCCAATCCGATGACTTGGATGGAAGAGGCCAGCCCATCGGTGAGTTTTACTGCCTCCGCCAACCCAGCCGCCTACCCAGTCATGAAATCCAGCCTTCTGCTACTTGCCGCGCTCTTTCCCCTGCTCCCTGCCAAGGCAGCCAACTGGCCCATGTGGCGTGGCCCAAATGGCAATGGCACCACCAGTGAATCCGGGCTGCCAGAGACCTGGAGTCAGACCGAAAATGTACTGTGGAAAGTGGCCCTGCCAGACCGCGGCAACTCCACGCCTGTCGTCTGGGGCAACAAAGTGTTCGTCACCCAGGCCATCGAAAAGACAGGGCGACGGCTGCTCCTCTGTTTTGACCGCGATTCAGGCAAACTGCTGTGGGAAGCTGGCACCACTTACAAGGAACCTGAGCTCACTCATGGCACCAACCCTTACTGCGCTGCCTCTCCCGCCACCGACGGCCAGCGGATCGTTGTCTTCTTCGCCAGCGCCGGAGTCTTTTGCTATGACTTGGAAGGCAAAGAGCTCTGGAAACGCACTGACCTTGGCAAGCAGCACCACATCTGGGGCAACGGCACCTCGCCGGTGATCTCCAACAACCAGGTGTTCTTGAACTTCGGCCCCGGCCCAAAAACCACTCTCTATGCCTTTGACCTGACCAGCGGCAAGACCCTGTGGCAGCACGATGAACCCGGCGGCGACAGCGGCGAGACGGGCAACAAAAACTGGCTGGGTTCCTGGGCAGACCCTCTGGTTCGCACCATTGGCAGCCGCGAAGAAGTCATCTTGAGCTACCCGGGCCGTGTCGCCTCCTTCGACGCCCGCACCGGCAAGGAATGGTGGACCTGCGCAGGCCTGAACAAGCTCGTTTACAACTCCCCGCTGATCACCAATGACGGCCTAGTGGTGGCTTTTGGTGGCTACGGCGGCATGGGCCTGGCGGTGAAAGCCGGAGGAAGTGGAGACGTAACCGGAAAGCGCCTCTGGCATCTGCCCAAGGTCAGCCAGCGAATCGGCAGCGGCGTCCTGCATGACGGGCATCATTACATCCTCAGTGATGGCGGCATCGTGGAGTGCCGTGACCTGAAAACAGGTGAAATGGTCTTCTCTGAGCGCGTCAAAGGTCCTGGCCCCACCGGACAGAACTGGTCTTCCCTGGTCCTCAGTGCGGATGGCAAGTGCTATGCCGCCAACCAGGGGGGAGACTGCTTTGTCTTCAAGGCCAGCCCGAAATTCGAACTCCTCGCCACCAACTCTCTGGGCGAAAAGATCATCGGCTCGATCGCTGTCAGCGACGGAAGGCTCTTCATCCGCGGCTACAAAAACCTGTGGTGCATTGGCAAGAAATAGCCCGCGCCTTGATCAAACCTTGAAACTCAGGGGAGAGCCACCGTGCTCTCCCTTTTTGTCGGCGTCCACCAGACTCCAACCTTCCCAAGACCTCATTTCGCAGGAAGCGCGCGGGGCACATCATTCAAAGGCATGCCATAGCGGATGGTTTCCTCATACAACTGTGTGCGGCGTGCCTCGATAGCATTGGGGTCGCCTCCCGGCTGGCCGCCATTGACGATGTTCGGCTGGATGAAGATGAGGAGTTCATCCCTCTGGCTGGTCTTCTGCGTGGTGCCAAACAAATGCTTCAGAACCGGCACCCTGCGGAGAAAGATCGCACCACGCTCGTTGTTGCCCGTGCGCTCTGTCACCAGCCCTCCCAGCACCACCGTTCCACCGTTTTTGACAGTCACCGTCGTCAGCAGCTCCTGAGTGCCGATGGTAGGAACCGTGTTTCCAGAGATGTTCTGTTCGCCCACGATGTTGTCATTGATCTGGGCAATTCGGAGAGTGACCTCCTTGTCGGAATTGATGAGCGGCACGACCTCCAGTTTGAGCACTACATCGCGGTAATCGATGCTGGCGCTCGTGGCGGCGACGTTGTTCAGCCCGGCATTGGAAAGGATGTTCACCGGCACGGCGATGCGCTGGCCGCTGGAGATAGTGGCCTTGCCGTTGTTCATGATGTGCAGGCTCGGGCTGGAGAGCACTTTGAAGTTTTTGTTGCCCTCAAGAACCCGCATGTAACGGCTCAGCGAACCCAGCTGGCCGTAAAAGCTCATCGCCGCAGAGCTCAAGCCTGCACCGCTCCATGGCAGGTCCAGTGCGCCTGCCACGCCTGTGGTGCCGGCCGGCGTGGTCACGCCCTCCTGCCGCAGGGTGAAGTCATCCAAGGCGTTGAGAAAGTCGAAGCCGTAGTTGAACTCTCCTCCCAGGCTCAGCTGGCCGATGATCGTCTGCACATGCACCTGCTGGGGGCAGACATCCATCTCCTCGATCAGCTTGTCGATGATCTGAATGTGCTCCGGCGAACCGTTCACCACGAGGCTGTTTGACTGGGGATCGGCGATGAGGAGGGTTTTGCCCACGATCACAGATTCGGGAGCCGAGGCCGCTTCAGGATCATCCAAAAGGCTGCGGTTGGCACGGTTGCCGCCCTGCCCCTGGCTGCCTGTATTGAAACCAAAGGCACCCCCGCCGAAGCCGTTCTGGCTGCCGAAACCTCCACCGAAACCGCCTTCAGATTCACGGTTCGCTGCATCCGTGGAGGGTGTGTTGGAGGAGCCGCTAGGACGACGACGGCTGCTGCCGCCAGAACCTCCACCAAGCCCGGCTCCACCGTTTTCCGTCTGGATGTCCGTGTCCTTGGCCAGGGCATTGTAGGCCACGGGCAGGAAGTCACCGACATCGATGTAGCTCAGCTTCCGCTTCAGGAAGGTGACGCTGTCGCTTGGCTGGTCCAGCTTCTCCACCAAGCCGCGGATGTAGGTGATGTCCACCGGACGTCCGATCACCAGAAGGCTGTTGGTGCGGCGATGGGGAATGACCTTGACCTTGGCGACGGCTGGGTTCGTGCTGGCGGTGTTGAGCGAAGCCGCTGCCGCGGATCCTGCCCCAGGACGTGCGCCACCTGGAGCTGCCATGGGAGCTGTAGGCGCCACCGGCATGGCGGCGGCGGCAGATTCAGCAGCCTTTTCACGCTCTTCAAAGATCTCGCTGATGATCTCCGCCACGCTTTCCGCATCACTGCGGTCGAGCTGGATCATCTCGTTGGCGATCTCTGCGGGTGGCACATCGATCAGGCGGGCCATTTCGACAATGCTTCGTATGGTGACGCTGTTTTCCGTGATGATGAGAGCGGCGGAATTGGTCACAGGGGTGATCGCCCCAAACGCATTCAGCTTGATGACCTGCTGGAAGGCCTTGGAGGCCTCATCGGGTGAAATGTGCTCCAGGGGCAGCACATAATGGCAGATCTCCTCCGTCATCGGCAGCTCGCCAAGGCTGCGGTAAAGCTTCAAACCGTGCGTACTGGGGTTTTTCCCACCGCTGTGATGGATCAGTTTCACCGTGCGTTCATCCACGGGAATAAAGGCATAGCCGTTGAGCATGGCCGTGGCCTCAATGAAGGCCACCGCCTCTTTCACCGGCAGCGGTTCGGGAGCCACAATCCGCAGAGCCTCACCTTGAAGGGCAGAGTCTTGGATGATCTTTTTGCCGGTGAGCTGGGTGTAGAGGGGAATGACCGCCTGAATGGGTACATTCTGGAAGTTCAGCTTGATCATGGCGCCATCCCCCAGCGCGGGCCTGGTCTGGGCAGTGCCCTGCACCGTTGGAGGCGGAAGTTGTGCCCCAGACGAAGAAGGCAGGGCTCCAGCCAGGGCGGCACAGCAGCTGAGCAGCCAGGCGTGGAGAGGGGTGGAATGGGCGTTCATCAGGTCAGATCAACCTCAGATTATAATTTCCACAATAACAAGGGCAATTAAAATATTTGAGAACCTTAAAATTCTGGAGGTTCGCGTTTCCTTGCAGGGTGGAAGTGGGGTCTTGCCTGCCCAGACAACCGTTTCGGGATGTTCTTCCAGCCCTTAGCGGGGACACTAACGGCTGATCCGCCAAAGCGGCGCTGGCAGGCGCTCGCTCGTCAGCCAGAGCGTTCGACTATCCGCACCGTAACAAACCGCCTCCAACTGCATCAACAGAGGTGGCACGATGCGCTCGGAGGGCTTTTTCAGGGTTTCAGCAAGCGTTTCGCCCGACTGGATCTGCCACTCGTGCAGAAAGCTGTAGGTGGCTACCACCACACGGCTGGCATCCGGCGAAAAATCCCCTGCCGTGGTCATGCAGGCATCGTGCGGACGCTTCCCAAGCCTCGGGAAGGGGGGGAATTCGACTTCTCCAACCTTCTCCAGTGTCACCGTCTGACCGCCATCCATTTGTTCAGGGAAGGCATAGAGGGCGCTGTGGCCCTGATCGCTCTTGGTGAGCACGTACATTCTTCGTGTCTTGGGGTGGACGAGCAGGGTTTCTGCATTGTGGCGACCATCAGGATAACGGGCATGCCAGTGCCTGGAGGCAGTCCGCAGCAGCTCCTTGTCTGCATTCTGAGGCAGATCAGGCTCAGGAACCTCATAAATGGTGATTGTGGGGCGCATCTGGAGGTTGTCTCCCACATCACCGATGTAGAGAAAGCCCCTGCCCTTTTCGTCCTGAGCCGAAGCGAGGTCCTCCCAGTCAAAGTTGACGGCCTCGGTGATCCGCACCTTGGCCCGCGTCTGCCCCGTCTCATCCACTGCAAAAAGACAGGGTTCACTGGAGGAATCGTTGTGCGTCCAGAAAACGCCCGCATGACGCAGGCTGCGGGCCAGCCCTGAGCTTTCATGGATGCGCTTGTCCTTCAAGACCGCCACTTTTTCCGCAGGCGCAGCCACGCTCTCCTGAGCAGCCACCCAGGTGGCTGCCAGCAGGATCGTCCCGGCAATGGAAAGAAGGTGTTTCACGTCAGCCGAGGTTCCGGGCCGGACCGGGAATGAGGCGGTTGTAGTGCAGGTTCACACGGTTCAGAAACCATTGCCAGGTGCCGCGAGGCCGCCCGCCATCGAGGAGGAAGTGCGGGCAGTTTTTGTGCGGATCCTTGATGTAGGGGCTGATGCGCGGCCAGTGATAGTGGGGCACCACATGGCTGAGCGGAATGCTGTACGTGTACATCAGGTAGGCGGCCAGCCGGGCAGTCTTGTCGATCGTGAGGCCGATGTCATTGCCCCGGTGCTCACACATCTCGATGCCGATGCTGTAGTTGTTCCCCGGACCATCAAAATCTGCGTGTTCACCCTGTTCCCGGCAGGGCAGATGCTGAATGGCCACATTCGCCTGGGTGGTGAAATGCCAGGTCAGATAGCCAATGCGGTTGCCTCCCCTGCGTTTGGTGGCTCGCAGGGCGCCTCGCTTGAGGGCCAGGGCATGATTGTAGGCATCTCCGCTGTAATTCTGGGTGCTGTGGATGGTGATGTAGCGGGGCTTCATCGGCCGGAAGATCTTCCGGCCCGCCGTCCCAGGCGGGATGAGATCAATCCGGAGGTTCACCTCCTGAAGCAGCTGCTCCGGCGTCACCCGTCCCAGAAAGGCGTCATTGTAACGGGACTCCCACTGAGCCACACGCGAACGGTTCACCGGGGCCACACCGCAGGCAGCGATGACGACCACCACAACCATGAGCACAAAGGGGAGGAGAAGTCGGGCCCGGGCTGAATTCATGACGAGCACTATGGGCTTCGAGGAAACTTTGCCAAGGAGACTGGAAAATTTTTCTGGGCACTCGGCAGCTTCCGGTCGAGCTGATGACGACGGGTTGACATCCCTGATGCCAGCCGCCTACATCCGCGCGGGGCAGGCACGAAAGCCGCTCCCTATTTCTTATTTTCCGCCATTTCTCACGATGAAGACCCGGCTCCGACCGCTTTTCCAGACCATGATGGGCATTCTGGCCGTCCTTCTCACCTCCTGCGCAGCAGAGCAGATGAGACCACGGGCTTACGGTGACCTGGGCAGCAGCTACGGCTCGCCTTATGCTGTGGCGACTCCTGTTGCCCAGCCTGCCCTCTACCAGCCTGGCGCGGCGATGGATACAGAACCCACGTTCGCGGTGGCCAGCGGCCCGCCCATTCATGCCAGCTCCTACCTCATGCTGGATGCCAACACGGGCAAGCATCTGGCAGGCAGGGCCTCGGAAACACCTCGTGCTGTGGCCAGCACCCAAAAAGTCCTCACCGCCCTGGTCGTCCTGGATGCGGGAAACCTCGACAAACGCGTCACAGTCCAGGCCAGTGATGTGCGGGTCGAACCCACCGTGCTCGGTCTGCGTCCAGGAGACACTTACACCCGCCGTCACCTGCTTTATGCCTTCCTGATCAAAAGCTGCAATGACGTCGCCAACGTGCTGGCGAGGGACAACGCTGGCAGCATCAGCGCCTTTGCCGCCAAAATGAACGCCAAGGCCCGTTCGCTAGGCTGCACCAACAGCAACTTCCGCAACCCCCATGGCCTGACGGTGCCCGGGCAGCATTCCACGGCCCGCGACATGGCCCGCATTGCCATGGCAGCCTACCGAAATCCGATCCTACGTGATGCCGTTCGGCGGAAATACTACACTTTCACCCGCCGGGATGGCCGGACGATCACCCTCAAGAACACCAACGACCTCCTGGGGGTGATGCCGGAGTGCAACGGCATGAAGACCGGCTACACCAACGCCAGCGGACGCTGCCTGATCTCCACCGCCAGCAGCCGCGGGCGGAGCGTGATCCTGGTGCAATTGGGTACCAAGACCAAGTACATCTGGAATGATGCCCGCCAGATGATGAGCTGGGGGCTGCAGCGCGCCAGCGGCGGTGGCGTGGCCTTCAACTGGTGAAGGCCGCCTGCCCCAATGAGCCTCAACCGAGCGAGCAGATGCCCACGGCCTGCTTCAAGGAAGCCAGCTTGTCGGGCCGCTTGGGGATGAACTCCTGCCCCAGATAGCCGGTGTAGCCAGTGGCCTGGATTGCACCAATGATCGCGGGATAGTTCAGCTCCTGGGTGTCATCAATTTCAGCACGTCCCGGCACACCTCCGGTGTGGTAGTGGCCAAAGTGGCGGTGATGCTTTTGGATCGTGGCGATCACATCCCCCTCCATGATCTGCATGTGGTAGATGTCATAGAGGAGCTTGAAGTGCGGGCTGGAATCCAGCTTCTCACAAAGGGCCACTCCCCAAGCGCTGTGATCACACATGTAGTCTGGATGGTTCACTTTGCTGTTCAGCAGCTCCATCACCAGGGTCACGCCGAGTTTTTCAGCCAGCGGCAGGAGGCGCTTGAGCCCCGCAGCGCAGTTCTCCAGCCCCTGTTCATCGCTCAGACCATCGCGGTTGCCGCTGAAGCAGATCACCTGCTTGAAGCCGGCGGCAGCACTGGTCTTCAAAAGAGGCTCGTAGGCCTGCATGAGCAGGTCATGGTGCTCCAGGCGGTTCCATCCTTTGGGAATCGGACCGATTTTGACGCCGCCGGGCCCTTCGATCGTTGGATAACTGACCATCGCACAGTGCAGGCCGTGCTTTTGCAGGGTGGGAAAATCGGGAGGATCGAGCAGCTCGATGGACTCCAGCCCGATCTCCTTGGCGGCAAGGCACATCGTTTCGAGAGAGATGTCCTTGTAGCACCACTTGCAGACGGAATGCCGCACCTTGCCCGGCGCGGCGGCTTCGGCGGCCTCAAGCTGCCGGCTCAAAAGGCTGGCCACAGACGCCACACTGGCGCCTGCGACAAGGCTGCGGGACAGAAAATCACGACGAGGAAGACGGTGGGGTGAAATCATCAGCGCGGAGGCTACCGGAGCCCTCCCCCTGAGTCGAGCTTGAACTCCTGACAGCAGGCAGGCGGTGTGAAAGCTTGCTTTGGCGGCCTCCGTGCCACAACTGAACGCCACTTACTGTTCTTCATGCCACTGACGCTCGATTCACGCCTCGACACCGTGCCTGGACTGCCCACCCGGGCTGCCAGGGCTCTGGAGAAGGAGGGCGTGATCCTGGTGCGTGAGGTGGTGCTGTGGCTTCCCTTCCGCCACGAGGACCGCAGCCGCACCGATGCAGCCGCCTTCCAGCCTTCGGAGCAGCCGGTCTGCCATCAGGTGGTGGTGACCAAGACGGGCAACAAATACTTCGGCAGAAGACGTGGAGCTGGCATGTTCGAGGCCCATGTGGAGCCGGCTGGCGGAGCCGCGATCGGCCAGCTGCTGACTCTGCGCTGGTGGAACATGCCGTTCATGAGCCGCGTGATCGCAGAAGGGCAGCGGCTGGTGATCTACGGACGCATCAAGGAATGGAAGGGGCGGCTTTCGATGGATCATCCCGAGTATGAGGTCATCGAGGAGGAGGAAGGCACCATGATTCACACCGGCCGCATCACGCCGGTGTACCGGCTGAGGTCCGGGGTGGCGCAAAAGACCCTGCGCACAGCCGCCTGGCACATCGTGCAGACGCTGGACGACGGCTTTGCTCAGGATCTTCTCCCCCGGCCCAGCGAGGCTGGAGAGTTCGCTGGCTGGACACGTGCCCGAGCCCTGAAGGCCGTTCATTTCGCCGCCAGCCAGGAGGATCTGGAAAAAGCGCGCCGCTATCTGGCCCTGGAAGAGTTCTACGGCTACCAGCTCCGTGTGGTGCGCCGACGGCGTGCTGTGATCGAGGCGGGCGGCCATGCCCACGTGGCAGGCCTGCTGGTGGAGGACTTTCAAAAAGCGCTGCCCTTTGAAATGACCGGCGCTCAGAGGCGGTCGCTCCAAGAAATCCAGCGCGACATGGCCTCCCCTGCACCCATGAACCGCCTGCTGCATGGCGATGTAGGCAGCGGCAAGACCGTGGTGGCCTTTGCCGCGATGCTAGGCGCGGTGGAAAGCGGCAAACAGGCTGCCTTGATGGCCCCCACCCAGATCCTGGCTGAGCAGCATTTCCAGAACGCCCGCAAATGGCTGGAACCGCTGGGAGTCCATGTGGCCCTGCGCACCGGCACGCGTGCCGAGGAAGGCGGTGTCGAGCTTTTCTCCAAGAAGCTGTCCGACAGGAGCCAGGTCATCATCGGCACGCATGCCCTGCTGCACGATGAAGACCTTGTCCGCAACCTGGGCCTCGTGGTCATTGATGAGCAGCACAAATTCGGTGTGGCCCAGCGTGCCCGGCTCATCCAGAAGGGAAACACCCCGGATGTGCTGGTCATGACCGCCACCCCCATCCCGCGCACCCTGACCCTGACGATTTATGGAGACTTGGACGTCTCCACCCTGGACGAACGACCCAAAGAACGAGGCAAGATCATCACCAAGGTGCGCCCGACCTCGAAGCAGTCCGAAGCCGCCAAATTCCTGCGCGAGCAGCTCGACGAAGGCCGTCAGGCATACCTCGTCTATCCCCTGATTGAAGAGTCTGAGAAGCTGGATGTCAC
This sequence comes from uncultured Prosthecobacter sp., assembly GCA_937941745.1. Classification (GTDB taxonomy): domain Bacteria; phylum Verrucomicrobiota; class Verrucomicrobiia; order Verrucomicrobiales; family Verrucomicrobiaceae; genus Prosthecobacter. Next base: position 9,572 of record CALDGV010000455.1, read on the forward strand.
AGCGGCCAAAAAAGGGCACGAGGAATGGTGCCGCCTGCTGCCGCAGTTCAGCGTGGGGCTGCTGCATGGAAAGCTCAGCGCCGAAGAAAAAGACCTCGTCATGCGGGATTTCCGCGCTGGGAAGCTGGATGTGCTCGTCAGCACCACCATGATCGAGGTCGGTGTGGACGTGCCAAACGCCACGGTGATGTACATCCACCATGCCGAGCGCTATGGCCTCGCGCAGCTGCACCAGCTCCGGGGGCGCATCGGGCGTGGGGAGCACACCTCCTACTGCGTGCTCTTCGTGGCCGAGAAGGATGAGGAGGCCAAAAGCCGCCTCGCCATCATGGAGGAAACCACGGACGGCTTCCGCATCAGCGAGGAAGACCTGAAACGGCGGGGTCCGGGGGATGTGCTCGGCAAGGCCCAGAGCGGAGCCGCGCCCCTACGTTTTGCCGAGCTGCTGGCGGACACTCGACTGGTTCGTCTGGCACGTCAGCTGGCGGAAAAGACCCTCGACGAAGACCCCCTGCTGCGCGCTCCGAGGTTTGGCGAAATTCGCGGGTTCGTTTTCCAGGAGGACACCCCGCAGGCCATGATGCAGTAGGCATGCCTTGACGATCCGCCCGGCAGCCTCCACCTCCCCAGATGACTTCTCCTGACTGGACCCACTGGACTCCCAGCGTGCTCGCCACGCTCATGTTCATCGTTGATGAAAAGAAGCAGGAGGTGCTGCTCATCCGCAAAAAGCGCGGCCTTGGAGCAGGCAAAATCAACGGCCCGGGCGGCAAAATCGACCCCGGCGAAACCAGCGAGGCCTGCGCGATCCGTGAAACGCAGGAGGAGCTCGGTGTCACCGCTTTTGAACCCGTCAAACATGGCGAACTCTGGTTCCAGTTTGTGGACGGGCTCGCCCTTCACGTGGATGTCTATCGCGCCACACGCTGGGAGGGCGAGGCCTTTGAAACTCCGGAGGCCATCCCGCTCTGGACCCCCCTCAGCAACCTGCCTTTTGACGAAATGTGGGCGGATGACCGCTTCTGGCTGGCTGAGGTTCTGGTGGAGAAAAAGCACTTCACCGGCCGCTTCCTCTTCGATGGCGATGCCATG
>CALDGV010000456.1 GCA_937941745.1 uncultured Prosthecobacter sp.
TCGTCTTGCCCGCGGCTACAACGCACTCATGGGCGGTAAGGGACGGACAATGTCAGGCGGTATTGATGCCAAGGCCCTGGTGAAGCCCAAAAAGTTTTTCGGAGCTGCGAGGAACGTGGAAGAGGGGGGGAGTCTCACCATCATCGCTTCCGCCCTGATCGAGACTGAAAGCAAGATGGATGAGGTGATCTTTGAAGAATTCAAAGGCACTGGCAACATGGAGGTGACTTTGGATCGTGAGATCGCTGAGCGTCGCATTTTCCCGGCCATCCACCTTTTGAAATCAGGCACACGCAAAGACGATCTGCTTTACCATCCTGATGAATTTAGGCGCATCATGGCCATCCGCCGTCAACTGGCGCAGGTGCCTGCGGTGGAAGCGCTCGAACTGCTGATCCGGAACATCCATCGCACGAGCAACAATGCGGAGATTCTGCTCACCGGCCTCAAATAACGCTGCATGAGTCAGTCAAGCCCTCCACCACCAGCAGAGTCCTCTGAAGGCTCGCCGACACGGGATTTTGAGTTTATTTCCACCCAGGAGCATCTCGAAGCATGGGTGGCAGGCAGTGAGCAGCACCTGCAAAGCACTGGAGAAACCCGTGTCTGTCTTGATACGGAGGCGGATTCCCTGCATCACTACCATGAGAAGCTTTGCCTGCTGCAGGTGGCATGTGGGGGGCGGTTTGCTTTGGTGGATCCGCTGGCGGTCTCAGATGTCAGCTCGCTGCTCGCGCTCCTGGATCGTTATGAACTTTGGTTTCATGGTGCTGATTACGATCTGACCATGCTTCGTCGAACCTATGCTTGGGAGCCTAGGGTCGTTCGAGACACCCAAATAGCAGCGAGACTGGCCGGTGCCAGGCAGTTTGGTCTGGCGGCATTGCTTCAAAATGTTCTGGGGGTCACCATCTGCAAAGCTCCCCAAAAGGCTGATTGGAGCCGGAGACCTCTGCCCGATCACATGCTTGCCTATGCCGTCGATGATGTGCGCTACCTGCTGAAGGTGGCGGATCATTTTCTGGCGATCCTGCGTGAAAAACATCGCCTGGAATGGTTTGAGCAGAGCTGCCAAGCGTTGCAAAAAGAAGTCGCGAAGCGTTCGCAGGCTCCGCGCGAGGAGCCATGGAGGGTGCAAGGCAGCGGCAGGCTCAATGCCAAGGGTTTGGCCATCCTTAAGGCCATGTGGGAGTGGCGTGAAGGCATCGCGCAGGAGAAGGACATGCCTTGTTACCGCATCATGTCGAACAAGCAGATGGTCGGCTACGCGGAAGTTTTTGAGAATGGCGGGGTCATGAGTCCTCCCGCAGGCTGGAGACCGAAGTGGAAAAAGGAGTTTCACGACTTGGTGGCAATGGTTTTCCGTGCAGGGCAGGGCAGCTGGCCTCAGCGGCTGAAGCGCGCCAAGAGCAGGATGACCGATGTCCAGCGCGACATCGTAGAGCGCCTCTGCGCCGGGCGTGACGAAATCGCAAAAACGCTCGATGTGGAAGGAAGTCTGCTGGGCTCCAGGGGAGATCTTGAGCAGCTTGTGGTTAATCCTCAGGAAGAAAGCCCTCTAATGCCTTGGCAGGAACAGGTCTTGCGTCCTGTCATGACTTCGGCCGCTTCTTCTTCTGATGTGACAGAGCCTGGGGGCGTTTAATCGCACCTCTGGTGCTTATCCGCCTGCCTTTCTTATCTTTACACCCGAGCTCTGAGACAATCCCTTCCAGGACAGCCAGCGCGAAGGAGATTTTTTTGAAGAAGCTCGGATTATGCGGTACGAGTGTAAAGTGGGGATGCTGGCTCCACAGTTCACGCAGCTTCAAGTCCAGCTCCACAGCCTGTTGCAGGGACTCATTGCGGATCGGGTTGCCGCCTTCAATTCCCATGCCTCCGACAGCAGCACTTTCGAAAAAAATCACAGCGTCGTATCGCTGAAGTTCTGCATCCATGGAGGTGCCTACATCCTTGAAAAAATCATGAGGGTCTCCTGGCCAGTAAGCAGCGCCGTCAATCGTTCCTCGGTCGCAAAGAAGCACCCTGTCTGGATAAGTAGCCGCCTGGACATCTTCCAGATTCCTTTGGACATGATAGATCGCCCTTTGGGCGGCATGGGTGGCTCCAGGAGTGTGCACTCGTGGGAAGCCTCCTGTGAAAATCATGGTTGCTGCTTCTGGAACTAGGACCACCCTTTCACCGATCTCCCTTCGGAAAAGATCTCCCGCCGTCGTTTTTCCGCCTCCAGGACCCCCGGTGAGCACGATGCGGCAGTGGCCATTGCTTGTTTTTTTATGCTTCATTTTTCTTTAACCGCGTGGTTGGATGAACGAGTCGATCAGGCTTTGCTTCACAGTAAAATGCAGGATTCTTCGTGTGTCAGTCTTGTTCGTGTGCCTAGCTCTAAATTCTGAAAATCATGCTCCGGTCTCTGCTTCGCTTTTCGCCTTTTGCCCTTGTTGTCTTATCCCTGTGTTCCTGCAGCCAGTGGACGGAATCAGCTTCCCAGACCTACTTTGAGGCTCATGTGAAGCCTATTTTTGAAGCCAACTGCGTGCGTTGCCATCAGGGTGAGCAAGCGCCGGCCCGCTTGAATCTGGCTGACGGGGCCCGTGCACTGGCCTCCGTGAGCCCTCGAACCAAGCGTCCCTACATTATACCTGGAGATCCTGATTGCAGCCTGATCATTGCTGCTGTCACACGCATGGGCACCCATCCACGATTGATGCCACGTTTGGACGTCAGCCTGACCGAGGATGAGATCGGAGAGTTGAGCGAGTGGATTGAAGACGGGGCCTACTGGCCATCAGGAGAAGTTGGTCGGCTGCGGCCTGCTTTCAATCCCGAAAATCCTTGAATCTTTCAGTGTGTCATGGGCTGCCTCGGGTGCAGGTGGTCTGAATCATAACTCAAGGGTGCATGATTGTTTTCAGGGCACTTCCTGAGTCATTCTGGTCGTGGATGTCGCGGCATCTGATGGATGTCTTGCCGAAGGCTGTAAAAACCGTCTTGCCTCATTGCCGTCGTCGTGCATCTCTGCATTTCGATTTCCGCCCATGCAGTTTGTTTTCCCCACCCATCTCCAGCTTGGCAGCGAGCACAGTGAAGGCTTCCACCAGGAGCTTCTGCGTGGACTGACCCATAAGCTCAACAACCTGCTGGCAGTCATCCAGGGCTTCTCCAGCCTTATCCTGATGACGGATGACCTTGACCCAGGCATTGCGGAAAACATGCAGCACATTCGCGAGGCATCGCTGGGGGTGGCCAGCCTGAGCGAGCGCGTCCGCGGTGCTGGGGGGTGTGCCAAACTGCAAATGCAGTCCTTGAATCTCAATGAATATCTGAGTGTGATTCAGCAGGCCCTGCTTGAGCCCTTCAACAAAAACAACCTTCAGCTTGAAGCCGATGTTCAGCAGGGGCTTCCACCGCTCAATGTGGATCCATCCAAGCTGAAAGACATCCTTGTCGAGGTGTTCAAAAACGCTGCTGAGGCTGCTGGACCTGTCTCCGGGCGTGTCATGCTGAAGATCGCTGGTCCTGGCTCTTACTCTCCGGTCGAACAACGCCGAGTTGACATCGTCATTAGCAACACTGGAACCACCATACCGCCGGAGAAGCTTCCACAGGTTTTCCGTGCCTTTAGTGGCAGCAAATCAAGCAATCATCTCGGCCTCGGCCTGACGATTGCGGCAATGCTTTGCCATCAGATGGGGATTCAGATCGGCATCGCCTCTGAAAATAATACCACCACGGTCTGGCTCAGCTGCCCGATGGCCTAAACCCTGGCTTTTATGCGCGGACGATCGGTCTTTACGCGCCTCGCATGGAGCCTGTTGTTCCTTGGCCTTGCCTCGCTGCTGCTCTACGGAACGTTCGCCTCGGTCCATTATTCCTGGAACTGGTCAGCAGCGTGGAACTATCGTGAACAGTTCGTGCGAGGCTGGATCGCGACCCTGATCATTTCTGGGGGTGCCATGCTGATCAGTGTCTTGCTGGGATTTGTTTTGATGCTCGGGCGACGCTCTCCGCATGAGCCACTCCGACTGCTCTGCTCTGCCGTGGTGGAGGTGGTTCGTGGGTCGCCGCTGCTTGTCCAGCTTTTGATCGGGTACTACATCGTGGCCACGGCTCTGCGGATCGATTCACCATTGTTCGTGGGCACCTTCCTGCTGGGACTCTTTGAGGCCGCTTACCTTGCGGAAATATTCCGTGGTGCAGTCGAGAGCATCGGCGCCTCTCAGTGGGAGTCCGCACGAGCCGTTGGCCTCGATACACGTCAGACCTACCGTCACGTCATCATCCCTCAGGCGGTGCGGCGGGCGCTGCCTGGCACTACGGGAGAGCTGGTTTCGCTCATCAAATCCTCGTCACTGCTCTCTGTGATCGGCATTGAAGAGCTGGTGCAGAAGGTGCGGGTGCTGAATTCAGCCAGTTACACAGCCTTGGAGGGATATCTGCCCTTGGCTGCTGCCTACTTGATGGTGACCCTGCCGCTTTCCTGGTGGGCGAGGCGGCTGGAAAGGAGGTTCGCTTATGAAACTTGAGGCGCGTGAGGTCACCAAGAAGTATGGCGAGTTTCTGGCGCTCGACCGGGCGAGCTTCAATACGGGCCCTGAGGCTCGGGTCGTGGCACTTCTTGGGCCCAGTGGAGGTGGCAAATCCACACTTTTGAGGACTTTGGGCGGGTTGCTCCTGCCCGATCATGGCGAAGTGCTTGTCGATGACACCCCCCTGCCACACGATCCGGGGGCTGCGCTCGGAGTTTTGAGGCGCAATGGCTTTGTGTTTCAGGGTTACAACCTTTTCCCCCACCTGAGTGCGCTGCAAAACATCGTGCTGCCTTTGCGTGAGGTGCATGGGCTTGGCTCTGTGGAGGCTCAAGAAAGAGCCCTGGAGTTGCTGGCTCGTCTCGAACTCAGCGCGCACGCGCAAAAGCGCCCGGCTGAGCTCTCTGGTGGCCAGCAGCAGCGCGCTGCCATAGCCAGGGCTCTTGCCCCCAGGCCTGCGCTTCTTCTGCTGGATGAGCCTACTTCGGCTCTTGACCCCGTCATGACCGGTGAGGTTCTGGATGTCATTCGTGAACTGGCGGAGGGGGGGCAGCAGATCGTTCTCGCCACACATGAGATCAGTTTTGCGCGCCAAGTGGCCGACTGGGTGGTGTTTCTGGCTCATGGCAGGGTGGTTGAATCCTGCGTGGCGTCGGACTTTTTTGACCGTCCTCGCTCTCCAACGGCCCGGGCATACCTCCAAGGGCTTTCCAAATACCGTTGATCCCTGGGAGCGCTTTCAGCGGTGGCTGAAAACTCGGCACGGGTTCCGCTGTTTTACAGGAATCCTTATGACCGACGCCTCAGCCCCTCCTCCAGCCGACGTTTCAATCACTGACCAGGAGGCTGTCGAGATGCTCGCCGGAGCCCGTGAACGAATTTTTGCCGAGGTTGGTAAGGTCATTGTGGGGCAGCAGGATGTGGTGGACCAGATGCTCGTCGCCCTCCTTGCCGGCGGACACTGCCTTATCACCGGCGCGCCCGGTCTGGCAAAGACCCTGCTCGTCAAAACTGTCGCAGATGTCTTTGACCTCAGTTTTCACCGGGTGCAGTTCACGCCGGACTTGATGCCGTCGGACATCACCGGCACTGAAATTCTCGAAGAGGCATCTACAGGTTCACGCCAGCTCACTTTTAAGCGCGGCCCCATCTTTGCGAACATGATCCTGGCGGACGAAATCAACCGCACCCCGCCCAAGACTCAGGCCGCCCTGCTGGAGGCCATGCAGGAGCATCAGGTCACGGTTGCTGGAAACACCATGGCGTTGCCAGAGCCCTTTTTCGTGCTCGCCACGCAGAACCCGATCGAGATGGAAGGCACTTATCCCTTGCCTGAGGCTCAGCTTGATCGTTTCATGCTGAACATTGTCATCGACTATCTCAGCGAAGACGAGGAGGTGGCTGTCGTCACTCGCACAACCAGCGGTCGCAAAGATCCTGTTCAGCGCCTTTTCACCGGCCAGCAACTCCAGGCCTTTCAAAAGGTGGTGAAGCAAGTTCCTATTGCCGAAGATGTGGCACGTTATGCCGTCAAGCTGGCCGCCGCTTCACGTCCCAACCGTCCGGAGTCGGCTGATTTCGTCAATGAATGGGTCAGCTGGGGGGCAGGCACCCGTGCCAGCCAAAACCTTGTCCTTGGTGCCAAGACGCGTGCACTCATCCAAGGTCGCTCCCACGTCACATTTGATGATGTGCGTGCTCTCGCTCAACCGGTGCTGCGACACCGTATTCTCATCAACTACCGCGCTGAAGCGGAGGGAGTGACTGTCGAGAAAGTGATTCAACGATTGATGGAAAGTGTTGGCAAATAGTCCTGTCACCAATTTTTCGAGAACTGGCGAATCGAACGTTTTCATCCCTGCCAACCAGCTGCGAATGTCCACTTCTCTTGATCTTCAGGCCCTGGCGCGAATTCGGTCTCTCGAATTGCGTGCCAAGAGCATTGTCGAGGGGTTGTGGCGAGGCCTGCATCGCAGTCCTTATCATGGCTTCTCGGTCGAATTTTCCGAGTATCGGGCATATGTCCAAGGAGACGACCCGCGCTATCTCGACTGGAAGGTGATGGCGCGCAGTGACCGGTGCTTCATCAAAAAATTCGAGGATGAAACAAACCTGCGCTGCCAGCTTGTTGTAGATCACAGTCGTTCGATGAAATTTGGCAAGGGGCCGATGTTGAAGTCGGATTATGCTGCCACGCTGGCTGCCACGCTGGCCATGTTTCTCATGCAGCAGGGGGATGCTGTCGGCATCACTACTTTCGGACAGGGCTTGCAGGAACATTTGCCGCCACGCAACCGTCCAGGGCATCTGCGTCGGTTGATGCACGAATTGGAGAAGCCGTCCACAGCAGGCGGCACGGCGTTGGATTTGAGCGTGCAGCAGCTTGCCGAACTGCTTCGCAAGCGTGGAATGATCTGCCTGATGTCCGATCTGCTCGCGCCCGTGGAAAGGCTCGAACGCCAGCTTGGCCTGCTTAGTACCATGGGGCACGATATCGTGCTTTTCCACCTCATGGATCGCTCCGAGATCGAGTTCGCCTTCGATCAAAGTGCCCACTTCCGTGATGCTGAAACGGGTGCAGAGCGATTCATTCATCCAGGGGGCGCCCGCGAAGCTTATGTGAATCGCTTGAAGGCCCATCGTGACTGCATTCGACAGGCCTGCGATCGTCAGGGCATCGAATATCACTGGACCCCCACAGACACCCCCATTGAGCACGTGCTCTTTGATTTTCTGAGTGCCCGCCAGCGCAAGCTGGCAGGCAGGGGACGAGCGTAGTCCGAATTTCAATCCTAAATCCTGTGACCTGGCTTTTCCCAATCTATTTGCTCGGTGTTTGGGCGGTCATCGCCCCGATCCTGATGCATCTGCGTCGGAAGCCGCCTGAAGACCGCGTCGAGTTCAGTTCACTGATGTTCCTGGATGCACAAACGCCAGTGCCTGTCAGCAGGCGACGTGTCGAAAACTGGCTGCTACTTTTGCTGCGTTGTCTGGCGCTCATTGTCCTGGCCCTGATGTTTTCCCGGCCGCTCTGGCGCACCGAAGATAAAACACCGGCATCTTCACGGGCTGCCACGGTGGTTTTACTGGACCGCAGTGCTTCCATGCGTCGTGGTGAACTCTGGAAGCTCGCCCGTGATGAAGCGGAAAAAAGGCTTGTGCAGACTCTGGCAACAGACCTTTTTGCGCTGGTGGTGTTTGATTCAGAGCCCCAGATCCTGTGGTCCTTGGATCAAGACAAGTCTGCCGCTGGTGCTCGTGCCGCATCTCTGAAGCAGCGACTTGGAGAAATTAAGCCCAGCTGGCAGGCCACGGATCTTGGTGGGGCGCTTGTCGAGGGCCTCGATTTGTTTAGCAGGGCACAAGGGCTCAGTGGGATGAAAAAGAAGCTCGTTCTCATCTCTGACCTCCAAGAAGGCGCTAAACTCGAAGCTTTGCGAACGCAGGTCTGGCCTGAAAACATCGTCCTCGAGGTGCATCGCGTTGATGCCCCCACCCTCGATAACCTGACGCTCAGCCTGGCTGCTGCCAGTGATTCGCCCCCGACGCTTCACATGGGCAGTCCCATGACTCGCGTCCGCATCTCGAACGCCCGTGAATCAACGGTCTCAGACTACCGTCTGGATACCGATCCTCCAATCGCAGGCTATCTGCCTCCGGGGGCCAGCCGTGTCATCACCCTGGGGGGGGCTGATCAAGCACCGTCAATCGATGCGCCTGCGGCAAACGGAGCACCAGATCGGGCGGTACCTGCTGCCATCAGCCTCAGTGGTGATGCCTGGGACTTCGACAATCTTCTTTTCATAGCTCCACCGCAGCCGAAGCCTGTGAAAATTGCCTTTATTGGTGATGAAAAAACCCGCAGTGAGGCGGCCAGTCCGCTTTTCTACCTGAGCCGTGCGCTTCAACCAACGGCAAGCCTTGCCCCTGAGCTGCAGGTTCTGCCTGAAACCACAGCCGACATTCCCAAGGGCACCCAGCTTGTCTTCCTGTCAGGCTCTCGGACTAAGCCGGATCTGCGTCGTTACCTCAGGGCGGGCGGGTTTGTGGTCTGTGTCATCACGGATGAGACGACGGCCAAGGACCTTGAAGTGCTGACAGGCATCACCGAGGCAGAGTGGGGGCTAAGTTCCAATCGCTCCAAAGACGTTGAGGACTATGCGATGCTCGCGGAAGTGAAGACGGAACATCCGCTGCTTCGCCCGTTTGCCGACGAGCGTTTGCGGGACTTTACCAAGCTTCGCTTCTGGCAGCATCGCCGTGTGACTTTTCCTCAGAGTGCTGCTTTGAGTGTGCTTGCCCGATTTGATAATGGCGACCCTGCCATCCTCACGCTTGCCGAAGGGGCAGGAACACTCGTTCTTCTGACCAGTGGCTGGCATCCTGCAGACAGCCAGCTCGCACTGAGCACCAAATTTGTCCCGCTGCTGTATGGATGGCTCGAAGCGGCTGGCTTTCGCAACGAAAGGGCAGCTTCGTTGTTGGTTGGGGATGTTCTGCCCACTGAATCCATGACCTCAATCACGCTTCCAGATGGCCAGAAACGTCAGGTGAAGCCTGGCGAGGTCATCCGCGCTGAGGTGCCTGGGATTTATCTCCTGCAAGACAGTCAGCAAGAAGCTGAACGATATGCAGTGAACCTTGCCCCTGAAGAGGGCCGCATCTCTCCGCTGGATCTTAACAAGCTGCGTGAACTCGGGGTGCGGCTGGATGCAGCCAGTTCTTCGGCAGACGGGATGGTGGTGAAAGCGGAGGAGAAAGAACGCCTTGCACTGAGTGAACAAGAAGCCCGTCAGAGTGCCTGGCTTTGGCTGCTGGGAGGATTGCTTGTCCTGCTGGGCGGGGAAACGTGGCTCGCGGGAAGAATTCGACAGTCAATGCCCCAACGTGCGTAATTCATCATCATGTCCACCTCATTCAAGCTTCTGGCCAGGACACGCTCCACCGTAGTGTGCTTGGCTGCCGTCGCTATGAATGGAACCGCAACCAACTTGGAAGAGTCACAAGATGTCTCCAAGGATGAAAGGCCCGTCCCATGATCGAAGCCGAAATTCTCCAAGAAAAATTCCGGAGTGTCATCGACACGATGCAGAAGCTGCAGCGGCAGCGCTTCGTCATTTTGTTTGATGTGATCGCCTGTGGTTTTTTAGCCCTGGCCGCCTGGCATCCAGAGTGGCTTCCTGAACCGTGGAGGCAGCGTTTCTTGCCCAGTCTGATGTTTCCCATGGCTGCTGCTGCGCTGTTTTCATGGTGGCTTTTCCGCCGTCGCGAATCAGCGCTCGAAGTGGCCCGACGGCTCGAGAAGGAGGATCCCAGGCTGAATGGCCTTGCCCTGACAGCGGCCGAGCTTCTGCAGAAGCCGGAGCCAACCTTTCTGGACCGGCGGGTGATTTCGCAGCTCACAGATCATTCAGCCACGCAGGACTGGCATCGGTTGATCATCGGCCGAAGTGGACTGCTTTGGGGGGCGCGCAGTCTGGTTGCTGTGACGGTGCTGCTGATCGCCTGCCTTTTCATCTCGAGTCGTGAGGTGTGGCGTCATGACCACCGGCCGCGGGTCGCGGCGATCGAACTCGAAAAGCCAGTCTCCACCGCGCCGGATTTTTCCGTCACCGTCAGTCCTGGGGATGTGGAGGTTGAGAAGGGTTCCCGCCTTATCGTCGAAGCTGCCTTTGGTCAGGATGTGCCTTCGGAGGCCGATCTTGTTGTCACGGAACTTGATGGCAAAGAACGCGAGCGCATTCCGATGAGGCTGACCGTGGATGGGCAGATTTTTGGTGGGCTCATGACGAAGGTGGAGAACGATGCTCGCTACCATGTTGAATTTGGCAAGGGTCGGTCGAAGCAGCACACGATCACGACCTTTGTGTATCCGGCGCTGGAGAGGGGGGATGCAAAAATCACTCCGCCTGCTTATGCGAAGCTGCCTCCCCGTGAGGTGAAGAACACCATGAAGGTCTCGGCACTCGAGGGAAGCACCATCGAGTTCACTCTGAAGGTCAACAAGCCTGTCAAAGATGCCGAACTGTTTGGTGAAGACAAAACCATCCTGCCCCTGAAGGCCAGTCCCAAGGACCCGATGTTGCTGACAGCTTCGATGAAGGCAGAAAAGTCGCAGAAATGGCGGGTGCACCTGGTTGATGAC
>CALDGV010000457.1 GCA_937941745.1 uncultured Prosthecobacter sp.
TGCCAGTTTCCGAGCCCAGGCTGCCCGCCCCAGGCGCGGTGGAACAGAAGCGCGGGAGGACCTTGAAGCCTACGAAGTCCGTGCGGCCGGACTTTGTCTTCCGGCGGGAGCGCGTGGCGGTGTTTGTGGACGGCTGCTTCTGGCATGGCTGCCCGCGCCATGGCACGCGGCCGAAGCAGAACGGCCGCTTCTGGCGCGAGAAGATCGAGCGGAATCAGGCGCGCGATAGACGGGTGACGCGGGCCCTGCGTGCGCAGGGCTGGAAGGTGCTGAGGCTCTGGGAATGCGCGCTGACGCTGAAGCGGCAAAACGCGACCCTGAACCGTCTGAGGCGGGCGCTGGGGAGGACGGACAGGGATGCCATTCCGTAATCGCCGGACCGATGCGTGCTGGAGGCGGCATGGCTGGGACAGCGCCTTGAATCCGGCACGAAGCCGGGTGGCTCAGCCCAGGACCTTCTTCCGGACGATCTCGGTGATCATCTTGGGGTTGGCCTTGCCCTGGCTGGCTTTCATAGCCTGGCCGGTGAACCAGTTCATGGCCTTGTCGTTGCCGCCTTTGACCTCGGCGACCTTGTCGGGGTTGGCGGCGAGGATCTGATCGACGATGGCCTCCAGGGCGCCGGTGTCGCTGACCTGCTCGAAGCCCTTGGCCTTGACGATGTCAGCGGCGCTGCCGCCGGTGCTGAACATCTCGGCGAAGACTTCCTTGGCCTGGTTGTTGGAGATTTTCCCGGCTTCGACGAGGGCGATGAGGGCGACGAGAGCCTCCGGCTTCACGGGGCAGGCGGTGATGCCGTCTTCGGTGTCCTTGAGCAGGCCGAGGAGGTCGTTGATGACCCAGTTGGCGATCTTTTTGGCAGGCACGGCGGGGTCGGCGGCGACGGCGGCCTCGTAATAGGCGGCGAGGGGCTTTTCACTGGCGAGGACGCCGGCATCGTAGGCGCTGACGCCGTAGTCCTTTTCAAAGCGGGCGCGCTTTTCATGCGGCAGCTCGGGGACGGTGGGGCGGATGCGCTCGACGAGGCTGGCGGTGCGCAGGGGGATCAAATCCGGGCAGGGGAAGTAGCGGTAGTCGTGGGAGTCCTCCTTGTCGCGCATCTTGGTGGTGACGCCGGCATCGTCATCCCAGCGGCGGGTGCTCTGGACGAGCTTCTCGGGGTTGCGGCCCTCGAGCACGTCGATCTGGCGCTCGGTCTCGGCCTTGATGGCGCGGCGGATGGCGCTCATGGAGTTGATGTTCTTGAGCTCGATCTTCACGCCGAGTTCCTTCTGGCCTTCGGGGCGGACGGAGATGTTCACGTCGGCGCGCATCTGGCCCTTCTCCATGTCGGCATCGCTGACGCCGCCGTAGATGAGGATCTGGCGGAGGCTGTTGAGGTAGGCGACGGCTTCTTCGGCGCTGTCGATGTCGGGCTCGGAGACGATCTCCATGAGCGGGGTGCCGGCGCGGTTGAAGTCGATGGTGGTGAACTTGTCGTGGTGGGTGCTCTTGGCCACGTCCTCCTCCAGGTGGATGCGGGTGAGCTTCACGACCTTGCCGGGATTGGCGATGGTCTTCTGGGCATCTTTTGGGTAGGCCAGGTCATAGAGCGGCACGCCGCCGCCGAGGCAGAGTGGGAGGTCGAACTGCGTGGTCTGGTAGTTCTTCGGCATGTCCGGGTAGAAGTAGTTCTTGCGGTCCCACTTCACGACCGGGGGCGTGGTGCAGCCGAGCATCATGCCGGTGAGGATGGTCTTTTCGATGGCCCCTTCATTGAGCACCGGCAGGGCGCCGGGCAGCCCCAGGCAGGTGGGGCAGGTAAGGGTGTTCGGCTCGGCGCCAAACTCGACCGGGCAGGCGCAGAACATCTTGCTGCGCGTGGTGAGCTGGGCGTGGACTTCGAGGCCGATGGTGACGATGTACTTGGGCATGACGGGCGGCGATAGTGGAATCCCTGCCGCCGGATGGCAAGCGGCAGGTCAGCCGATGGCGCGATGCCTGAAGAGCGGGCTCACTGGTCCTCGCCGGCGAGGCGGGCGGCCTCGCGCTTGAGGATGCGGCCGACGCGGTGCTTGGCCAGATAGACCTGGGCAGCGTTGACGCCGAGCTCCTTCTTCACGCGTTCGGGGCTCCAGCCTTTGAGCACGTAGCAGGAGAAGATCTGGAACTGCCGGGGGGAGACGAGGGCGCGGACACGGCGGAGGGCGATGTCCATGACCTGGTCCTGCCATTCCTTGTCCCAGAGCTTTTCGAGGGCCATGCCGTTGGGGTCGGCGCAGCGGTCGATGGGGGCGGTGCGGCGCTCGTCGGTCTCATCGAAGTGCAGGTTGGCTTCGCGGCTCTGCTGCTTCTTGCGGCGGCGGAACTGGTCGAGGATGCGCCAGCGCGCCTGGTTGAGGAGGAAGGATTTGAAGGAGCCGAGGCTGGTGTCGAACTTCTTCTTCTGGAGGTTCTTGGCGACGCCGATGAAGGTCTCCTGGACGACGTCGTTGGCTTCGTCGTCGCTGAGGCCGGACTTGCGGGCGACGTGGAAGACGAAGCCGGAGTAGGTGCGGTAAAATTCATCCCAGCTGGACCAGTCGGACCAGTTGTCCAGGCGCTCGATGAGGGTCTTGCGCGTCGGGATGGAGCCGGAGGCCTCCTTCACGATGTCTTCTGGAATGTCTTTGGGGATGTCGTCCTCCATGGGGTGGGCGCGGAGTCTAGGACACAGCCTGGAGGCCGCAAGGGCGGATGTCACCCGCGCGCAGCTCAGCCGAGGAGGTGGGCCTGGGAGAAATCGGCGACGCTGAGCTCGACGGCGGCCTTCTGGCCGGGCTCCAGATGGAGCGTCTCCTCATGCTGGGTGCGGAAGGCCATGACAGGCTTGCCATTCGGCAGGGTGGCGTGCCAGGTGCGGTCGCTGTGCTGGCTGAGGATGGTGACTTCAGAGGCGACGGTGACCGGAATCATGGGGCGCGGGTGGCTTTGCGGACGGTGGGCGGGGCTTCGGCGGGGGGAGTGCCCCAGTTTAGGGCGGCCTCCTGCAGGTGGGAGCGGGCGATGCAGAGGTCCACGGCGCGCTGGAGCACGGTGTCGTGCACGGGCGGCGGAGGCTCGACCGCCTGGCCGGTGCTGCGGCGGATGTATTCCTCAAGCTCGGGGTTTTTGCGGGCGACGAGCGCGGCCTCGTTGTAGCGCGGGCGGGGCTGGTCAAAGACGGTCTGCTTGAGCGGCGGGCGGTTTTCGAGGGCGAAGAGCTTCAGCTTGGCCTCGGGGGGCAGCGCCACCTCGAAGTCGGGCTTCACACCGCGCTCGAAGAGGGAGGTGTCGTCGGGCAGCAGCATTTCGGCGCGGGCGTAGCGCATGAGCCAGGTGTCGTCGAGCGGCCTGGTCTCATAGAGCACGGAGGCGCCGCGGGTGCGCTGGCCGATGACGAGGGCCAGCTTCCGTTGCTGGAGCACGGCGGCGAGGGTCTCGCCAAGGTTACCGGTGTCGCGGTCCACGAGGACGAGGATCGGGGAGGTCCAGAGCGGGCGCTGATGGCTGATGAAGAGCTGGGAATCGCTGCGGCCGACCTGCCTCAGCTTGAACATGACCTCGCCCTCCGGCACGAAGCCCTCGAGCATGGCGGCGGCCGTCTCGAAATCACCGGGAGCCGCCGGGCTGCGAAGGTCGAGGATGAGGTGGGGGACCTTGGCATCGGCCAGCTCCTTCAGCCGGGCCAGCAGTTCGCCGCTTTCCGCCGGGGCAAAAGACTGCGGGCGCAGGCAGGCGATCTGGTCGGTGAGCTTTTCCATGAGCACGCCCTGGGTCACGGCGGCGCGCGGAGCCTCGGTCTTGCGGATGAGGCCGGCACCGAGGTCCAGCCGCTGCAGCAGGCCCTGGAGGGCGGCGCGGTTCAGCTCATCGAAGCTCAGTTCCCCGGAGCGGATGTACTCACTGCGCAGGATCTGGAAGGCGTTTTGCACCGCCGCCTGGGAGATGCCCTCGACCTTGGGCGGCACCGATGCAGGCTGCTGGCCCGCCGCCGGGAGGGCGGACAGGAGGAGGCAGGGCAGCAGCAGCGGCTTCATTCGGCGGGCGTTTGATGGAGGTGGTTCAGAGCATGAACGAGTCCGGCCTGATGCGTCCAGGCGAAATGCTCGGCGATGGCACGACTGACGAACTGCTTGGCCTCCGCCACGGCCTCCTCCAGCGGAAAGCCCTGGCCGAGCAGGGCGGCGATGCTGCTGGAGTAGGTGCAGCCGGTGCCATGCGTCTGCACACCGGGGGTGCGCACCGCCCGGAACCACAGCAGCGAATCCGCCGTGCAGAGCACATCGTCCGCGCTGCCATCCTGGAGATGCCCGCCTTTGACGAGCACGCTGGTCTGGAAGGCCTGGGCGAGGTCGCGGGCGCATTGCTCCATCGCCTCCTGGGAGGTGACCGGGCGGCCCCAAAGCACCTCGGCTTCATCCATGTTGGGCGTGATGACGGCGGCGAGCGGCAGCAGCAGGCTCTTCACCGCCTGCACGGCCTCGTCGGCGAGCAGCCTGCCGCCGCTCGTGGCCACCATGACCGGGTCCACCACCAGCGGCACGCGCCCGGCGCATTGCTTCCAGACCTGCACCACGGCCTCCACCTGCGCCACGCCGCCGAGCATGCCTGTCTTCGCCGCCTGGATGGGAAAGGCCTCGAACAGCACACGCACCTGATCGGCGATGAATTCCGGATCGAGCAGGCGCACGAGGGAGACCTTGCCCGGCGTCTCTGAAACCACGCTGGTGAGGGCGGTGAGCGCGTAGCCGCCGAGGGCGGAGATGGCCTTCAGATCCGCCTGGATGCCCGCCCCGGCGGAGCAGTCGGACCCGGCGATGGTGAGGATGGGAGGGAGGGAATCAGCCACGCGGCACCCATGCACGGCGGCGGAGTCTGGCCAAGTGGAAACCCAGGCTTGTCAGGGCGGGGACGCTGCGCTGTCATGCGCGCCCGATGATGACTTCACGCGCTTTCCTCGCCCTGGGGCTTTCCAGCTTGCTGCTGGCAGGCTGCGGCAAACCGGCCTCGGAATCGAATCCCTCGCGCGGCACCATCGCGGTCTCGCTGCTGACGCTGCAGAACCCTTTCTTCAAGGTGATCGGCGATGAACTCACTGCGGAAGCGGCGAAGCAGGGCTACGACACCCTCGTCGTCAGCGCGGACAACGACGTGGCCCGCCAGAGCAACCAGGTGAAGGATTTCATCGTGCGCCGGGCCGCCGCCATCGTGCTCAGTCCAGCGGACTCGAAGGGCATCGTGCCTGTGATCCAGGAAGCGAATGCGGCGGGCATCCCGGTCTTCACCGTGGACATTCCCTGCCAGGAGCCGGGCGTGAAGATCGTGACGCAGGTGGCCACGGACAACCTCGACGGAGGCAGGCAGGCCGGAAAGGCGATGATCGAGGCGCTGGCAGGCCGGGGCGGAAAGATCGGCGTGCTGGACCTGAAGCAGGTGGAGTCCTGCATCCTGCGCGTGAAGGGCTTCAAGGAGGTGATCGGGCAGCACAACGCCGCAAATCCCGCCGCAAAGATCGACATCGTCAGCGAACTGGACGGCGGCGGCGCCAAGGACAAGGGCTACAAGGCTGCGGAGGACATGCTGCAGGCGCATCCCGAACTCGTGGGCCTCTTTGCCATCAACGATCCCTCCGCCCTCGGCGCACGGGGCGCGCTGGAAAAGGCGGGCAAGGCCGGCAAGGTGGTGATCATCGGCTTCGATGGGCAGCCTGAAGGCAGGCAGGCCATCAAGGAGGGCAAGATCTACGCCGATCCCATCCAGTTCCCGGACAAGATGGGCCGGGAGGTGGTGCGCGCCTTCATCAGCCATCTGCAGGGCGAGGAGGTGCCGGCGCTGAAGCTCATCCCGACCGAACTTTACCGCAAAAGCGATGGCGAGAAGGACGCCTCTTTGAAGTGATGACGCTGAACTGGACCATCGTGAAGGCCGTGGCGCTGCTCGTGGCCTCGAATGTCTTCATGACCTTCGCCTGGTATGCCCACCTGAAGGACATGAAGGCCAAGCCGTGGTTCATCGCGGCGGGGCTGAGCTGGGGCATCGCCTTCTTTGAATACATGCTGCAGGTGCCGGCGAACCGCATCGGCAGCACCGCCCTCACGCTGCCGCAGCTGAAGATCATCCAGGAGGTGATCACCCTCACGGTCTTCGTTCCCTTCGCGCTGTTCTACATGAAGCAGCAGTTCAAATGGGACTTCGTCTGGGCCGGGCTCTGCCTCTGCGGCGCGGTGTATTTCATCTTCAGGAAGTAGCCATGCCGCTTGATGACCTGGTCTCAGAACTGGCTGGAGGTTTTTTGCGTGGTCCTGTGCGCTGCCTCCTTGAGCTTTTCTGGGAAGGCCTCTGCCGCTTTCTGGGGTATTGGACGATCCGGATTCTGTCTTTCGGCAGGCATCAGCCCGATGAAGACGGCTGGCTGACCGCTGTGGTGGGGCTCGGGGTCCTGCTTCTGTTCGGATGGGGCCTCACGCGCTGGCTCTGGTAGCCGGATCAAACCGGGGCTGGCATTGGCGCAGGCTCTCGGCATCCTCACGGCATGACCCGAGAAGCTGCTGCTGAGATCTTCGAACGCATCGCCCTGCTGATGGAACTGAAGGGGGAGAACCCCTTCAAAATCCGCGCTTACAAGACCGGGGCGGAGATCGTGGAAAGCCACGCCGGAGACATCATGCAGATGGCACGGGACAACGACCTCGCGGGCATCAAAGGCCTCGGTGAAGCCCTGCGTGACAAGCTGCATGAAATGGCCACCACCGGGAAGCTGGAGTTTTATGAGAAATTGAAGGCGGAGTTCCCCGAGAGGCTGTTCGAGCTCTTCGAAATCTCCGGTCTTGGCCCAAAAAAGATCGCCGCGCTCTATGCGAAGCTGCGCGTCAGCTCGCTTGCAGACTTGAGGCGGGTTTGTGAAAACGGCGAGGCGGCGCAACTAAGCGGTTTTGGCGAGAAGACCGTGGCCAAGATCCTGGAAGCCATCGCCTTCCGCGAGCAGCACGCCTCCGAATTCCGCCAGGACCAAGTGTATGGCCTAGCTCAGAGCATCCTCGATCAGCTTCGCGAGCATCCCGCCGTGTCCCGGGCTGAGGTCTGCGGCAGCTTCCGCCGCGGCAAGGAGGTGGTGCACGACCTCGATTTCCTGGTCGCGACCAAAAGGCCGGAGGAGGTCATCGGAGACTTTGTGAAACTGCCGCAGGTGGAGAAAGTCATCGCCCAGGGCGGCACCAAGGCCAGCGTCTATGCTGCGAACGGCGTGCAGTGCGACCTCCGGGCCGTGAGCAGCGCAGAATACCCGTTTGCGCTGGTGTACTTCACCGGCAGCAAGGAGCACAACGTGGTCCTGCGCCAGCGGGCGCTCGACCAGGGCCTCTCGCTCAACGAATACGGCTTCAAGCCCGCCCAGGAAGGCGGCGAAGTGCCCGCGGAAGCCGCCGAGATCTACGAAGAGGCGGAAATCTACCGCCTGCTGGGCCTGGACTACATCGAGCCCGAACTGCGGGAAAATTCCGGCGAGTTTGAGGCGGCCGAGAAAGGCCGGCTGCCCAAGCTGATCCAGCTGGAGAACCTGCGCGGCGTCTTTCACAACCACACCACCGCCAGCGATGGCAAGGCCACCCTGCGCGAGATGGCCGAGGCCGCCATGGAGCTGGGGCTGCAATACCTGGGCATCGCCGACCACAGCAAAAGCAGCTTCCAGGCGAACGGTCTGGATGAAAAACGCCTCCGCGCCCAGATGGCGGAGATCCGCAGACTCAACGAGGAGTTTGCCGGGGAGTTCCGCATCTTTGCCGGCAGCGAGGTGGACATCCTCAAGGATGGTTCGCTCGACTTTGCTGACGACCTGCTCGCCGAGCTCGATTACGTCGTTGCCAGCGTCCACAACGTCTTCAACCTGCCTGAGGCTGAAATGACGGCGCGCATCATCCGGGCCATCGAAAACCCTCACGTCACCATGCTCGGGCACGTCACTGGCAGGCTCCTGGCCCAGCGGCCCGCCTACGCGGTGGACATCCCGGCGGTGATCGAAGCCGCGGCAGCCACCGGAACCATCATCGAGCTCAACGCCAGCGCCTGGAGGCTGGACATGGACTGGCGCTGGTGGCGGCTGGCGGTCGAAAAGGGCGTGAAGTGCAGCATCAACCCGGACGCCCACAGCACCCGGGGCCTTCAGGATGTGCTGTTTGGCATTCGCGCCGCCCGCAAAGGCTGGCTGACCCGCAAGGACGTGATCAACTGCCTGCCGCTCGGGGAGGTGGAGAAAGCTCTAGGCCGGAAAAATAGTTGACTGATCGTCTAGTTGAGGCCAAAAGGCGGCATGGGACGAACCTCCGATGCCAAAGAACGCCTGTTGGAAGCCATGAGCGAGCTCATCTGGACCGGCAGCTATGGCACCACCTCGGTGGACCACATCTGTGAAAAGGCCGGCGTCAAGAAGGGCAGCTTTTACCACTTCTTTGAGTCCAAAACAGAGCTGGCACTGGCCAGCATCGACCACGGCTGGACGGAGCATCGGAAGCTGCTCGACCAGACTTTCTCCCCCGTGATCTCCCCCCTGGAACGCATCTGGAAGTGCTTCCGCGAATTCCGTGAGGAGCAGGAAGCCATGCAGAAGAAGCATGGCCGCGTCCTGGGCTGCCCCATTCACAGCCTCGGCGCCGAGGTGAGCACCACCGATGACCGCCTGCGGGACAAACTCCAGGAAATCCTCTCCCAGTTCATCCGCTATTACGAAAGCGCCATTCGCGATGCCCACTATCAGGGGATCATCGAAGCACCGGATGCTCCGGCCCTGGCACGAATCCTGTTTGCCTACGGTGAGGGGCTGCTGCTGCATGCCCGCATCTGGAATGACCTGAGCCATCTGGATGAGATGGAAGCCGGTGCCCGCCGCATCCTCGGGGTCTTGGGTGAAGACAACTGAACTGCCGCTGAACGAATCCAGAACCTTTTTTCACTCTCAAATTAACCAACCGGTCAACTTGACCTTCCACTTTCCCACCATGCCCCCCCGCATCCTCCTCCCACTCGCCCTGCTCCTCGCTGCCTGCGGTCAACAACCCGAAGGCGGCGCTCATGGCGGTATGCAAATGCCCCCCGCGCCCGTGACTCTCGCCTCTGTCGAGACACGTGAGCTCGTCGAGTGGGAGGAGTTCACGGGACGCGTCGAGGCGGTGGAGACCGTCGAACTGCGTCCGCGGGTGTCCGGCTACATCACCGAGGTGCATTTCCAGGCCGGTGCCCTCGTGAAGAAGGGTGAGGTGCTCTTCACCATCGACCAGCGTCCGTTTGAAACGAAGCTGCGCGCCGCGAAGGCCGAGGTGGCGCGTGCGGAGGCCAATGCGCAGGCCATGAAGCGTGAATTTGACCGCGTTTCGGCTCTCTTGTCCGCCAAAGCCATCGCCCCGGAGCAGGCGGAATCACGTGAATCGATGTACAAGCAGGGCGCAGCCGCTTTGGAGTCGGCCAAAGCCGCTGAGCACAGCGCGGAGATCGAATTTGAGCACACCACGGTCGAGGCGCCGATCTCTGGCCGCATCAGCCGCACGCTGACCACCACGGGCAACTACGTCACCGCCGGCACCACGATCCTCACCACCATCGTCACAGTCGATCCGGTCTATGTGTATGCCGACATCGATGAAAACAGCCTGCTGAAGCTTCAGGCGCTTCAGCGCGACAAGAAGCTCTACACCAATGGCGACAACCGAGTGCCGGTGGAACTCCAACTCTCCGACGAAAACGGCTTCCCGCATCAAGGCCATGTCGAGTCCTTCGACAACCGCCTCAACGCCAGCACGGGCAGCATGGTGCTCCGCGCCGAGTTCCCCAACACCGATGGCAAGCTCACGCCGGGCCTGTTTGCGCGCATCCGCCTGCCCATGACCGCCAAATATGCCGCGCTGCTGATCGACGAAAAAAGCATTCTCACCGACCAGGCGAACAAGTATGTCCTCGGCATCGATGAGACGAAGCAGCCGGCCATCTCGGTGTACAAGCCCGTGGTCATTGGCCCGGTCATCGACGGCAAACGCATCATCCGCAGTGGAGTGAAGCCCGGTGACAAGATCATCATCAATGGCCAGGCCCGCCTGCCGCAGCCGGGAATGCCGGTCGCACCCGCCGAGCCAGCCACATCGAAGGACACGGCCGCGAAGTAATCGCGAAGCGAACCCCCACCCACGCGCTTCATGAATTTTTCGTCCTTCTTCATCACACGCCCCATCTTTGCGGGTGTGCTCTCGCTGCTGACCTTCATCCTCGGCGCGATCTCGCTGTTCCAGCTTCCGATCTCTGAGTATCCGGAGGTCGCACCGCCGACGGTGATCGTCACGGCGACCTATCCTGGCGCGAACCCGAAAACGATCGCGGAAACGGTCGCTTCACCGCTGGAGCAGACCATCAACGGCATCGAAAACATGCTCTACATGTCCTCGCAGAGCACGGCGAACGGCGTGATGACGCTGACGGTGACCTTCAAGATCGGCACGGACCTCGATCTGGCGCAGGTGCAGGTGCAGAACCGTGTCTCGCAGGTGCTGCCAAAGCTGCCGGAGGAGGTGCGCCGCTTTGGTGTCACAACCGTGAAGTCCTCGCCGGACATGACGCTCGTGGTGCATCTGCTCTCACCCAATGACCGCTACGACGAGATCTACCTGCGCAACTACGCCACGCTGAATGTGAAGG
>CALDGV010000458.1 GCA_937941745.1 uncultured Prosthecobacter sp.
TTTTGAACCTTTTGACCTCGAAACCGAGGTGGCGGAGGCTGTCGGAGAGGGTGGAAATGCTGTCGCCCATGCGCCCACCGGCCTGGTTTTGCAGGCCAACATGAAGCAGGCCACGCATGAAGGTGCCGGAGGAAATGATGACGGCCTTGGCCTGGTAGATGAGTCCTAGGCTGGTGCGGACGCCGGTAATGGCGTCGTTTTCGACCAGGATTTCGGCGGCGTTGCCCTGGTGGAGGTCGAGGTTGGGCTGGTTTTCGATCAGCCACTTCATGCGGAACTGGTAGGCCTTCTTGTCGCATTGCGCCCGTGGAGCCTGCACGCTGGGGCCTTTCCGGGCATTCAACATGCGGAACTGGATGCCGGTGGCGTCGGTGTTCAGCCCCATAACCCCGCCCAGGGCATCGATCTCACGCACTACATGTCCCTTTGCCAGCCCGCCGATGGCCGGATTGCAGGACATCTGGGAGATGGTGTCCAGGTTCTGGGTCAGGATGGCCGTCTGGCACCCCAACCGAGCCGCCGCCATCGCTGCCTCCACCCCGGCATGACCGGCTCCGCAGACGATGACATCGTAGTGTTTGGGAAAGGTGTACATGGAATGACGAAATCAGAATGACGAATTGCGAAGGGCCGGGAGGCTAGCACAAAGGGGAGAATTGTTCCATGTGGAACGAAAGGGAGACAATAAGTTGGATCATCTACTTGGGTGGCGAATCATCCAAAGCGATCGCAAGGCTAAGGCAAAGCGCCAAGATGCCCAAGGGCACATTGACCAACCAGCCAAGGATAGTTGCGATGACCGCACCATTCATTCGGGTCTTTGAGGCGGGTTTGAAAGCAGCTCTGAATACCAGCAAAGTCGCATAGGTTTGGCCGCACAGCACGCCGAGGGATGGAGCCATCATGATCAACCAGGAAATGGGTCTGTGGTTGATGAATGGGATGTCTCCCAAGTTTGGAAGGATCATTATGGTCAGAAGCCAAATTGCCAAGGACGCAATCGTCCATGCAACAGAGAGTTCGGAGCTGGGGCGTCGTCCGGTCTGTAACCCGTGGGATGCTGAGGGTTCTAAATTCACTAGTGAGCCTAGTTTAATCTTCACAAAAAGCCCCGATGGCTTATGGCGCATCGGGGCAGGGGAGGGGAGTTTCGTTGGATTATCGGAAGCTCTTCGCGAAGTCATCGGCGCTGGCTTTGGCGACGACTTTGGTTTTCTGGAAGGTGCTCTTTTCGCCTTTCTCGATGAGGATGCGCTCGTAGTCGGCGCTGCTCATGGGGAGTTCGATGGCTTTGTCCTGCCAGGTGCTGAGGAGGATGGCGTTCGCCAGCTCGACGCTGCGGATGCCTTCTTCGGCGGGTGAGAGGAGCTTTTCGCCCTTGAGGATGGCGTTGGTGAAGTTTTGCAGGATCTCCACATGCTGGCCGCCGCTGTCAGAAACGGGGATGTCCATGTGCCAGGATTCCGGCATGGCGAATGCGGCTTCGGCCTCCATGCAGAATTTGCTCATGGGCACGCGGTTGCGCTGGAAGTGGATCTTGCTGCCGTCGGTGACGGTGAGACGGCCCTGTTCGCCGGTGATCTCGAGCTTGTTCACGCCCGGAGCCTCGCCGGTGGAGGTGACGAAGGTGGCGGTGGTGCCGTTGTCGTATTGCAGCACGGCGGTCACGTCGTCCTCGACCTCGATCTCATGGAAGCGGCCGAACTGGCAGAAGCCACGGATTTTCTGAGGCATGCCGAACATCCACTGGAAGAGGTCGAGGTTGTGCGGGCACTGGTTCATGAGCACGCCGCCGCCTTCGCCCTTCCAGGTGCCGCGCCATCCGCCGGTGGCGTAGTAGTAATTGGTGCGGAACCAGTTGGTGACCTCCCAATGCACGCGGCGGATCGCGCCAAGCTCGCCGCTGTCGATGAGGTCCTTGACCTTCTTGAAGCAGGCATTCGTGCGCATGTTGAACATGGCGGCGAAGATCTTGGTTTTGTCCGTGTGGGCGGCGATGAGGCGCTCGCAGTCGGCTTTGTGGACGGAGATGGGCTTTTCAACCAGGACATGAAGCCCTGCCTTCAGTGCCTCAATGCCGATGGTGGTGTGGCTGAAGTGAGGCGTGCAGATGAGGATGGCATCAATGAGCCCGCTGGAGATCATCTTGGAGACATCCGTGAAGGATGTCTCGCCTTCCTGGAGGGGCGGGATGGTGCCGTGGCTCTCGCAGAGCGCAGTGACTTTCAGGCCGGGAACCTTGCCGGCGCGGATGTTTGCGAGGTGGGCCTTGCCCATGTTGCCGAGGCCGACGATGCCAAGTCTGACGGTGTCCATAGATGATGTGGTTTGGTGGAGGGAATGAGGGACTTTGAGACTAGGCCGCGCTCCTTCGCTGGCAAGAGCGGGCTTCGATGCTTTCAGGCACCAGCGCCGATGGCCTAACGAAAAATGCTCATGCATGCAGCCCGGGCGGACGTCCCGTGCCCGAACCTTCCGCCGGCCTGCGAACGGATCGCGGAAACGAAGTTGAGGAAACTCTTGCGTCCGGGTCTTCGTTTGGGCATGGAGCAAGCCAATCCGTATGTGGGACTTCGTGACAGAGCACTGGCGCGATGGCGTGGAGATCATCATCCTCGCCGCGCTGGCCTATCATGGCTACCTGTTCTTCCGCGCCACCCGCGGTGCGCGCATCCTCACCGGCCTCACCATCCTGCTGCTGAGCCTGGCGCTGATCTCGCAGCTGCTGGAGCTGGAGGTGATCAACTGGCTGCTGCAGCGCATCTCCGTCTTCCTGGCGGTCGCGCTCGTCGTGCTCTTCCAGCCAGAGCTGCGCCGTGTGCTGGCAGAGCTGGGCAGCCACCGGATGTTCTCCTTCAACCGGCCTGACCCGGAGTCGCTTGATGTCCTCCTGGAGGCCATGCAGAAGCTTTCTGCGCGCCGCTGCGGCGCTTTGTTTGCGCTGAAGCGCGGCATCGACCTGAAGCAGTTTGTGGAGACCGGCGTGGAGGTGGATTCCGCCATGAGCGTGGAGCTGATCACCACGATCTTCCACCCCAAGACAGCCCTGCACGATGGCGGCATGATCATTGACCAGGGCCGCATCCAGGCGGCGGGCTGTGTCTTCCCCGTGAGCCAGAAGGAGGTGCGCGACCGTGCCATCGGCCTCCGCCATCGTGCCGGCATGGGTGTCACGGAGGAGACGGATGCCATCGCCCTCATTGTCAGCGAGGAGAGCGGTGCGCTGTCCCTGGCCTACCGCGGCAAGCTGGAGCATGACCTGGAGCCCGACGAGCTGCGCGACCGGCTGAACGAGATCCTGACCTTTGGCAGTTTGAGAAACGAAACCCCACCGGAGGAGCCGACGCGTGAGCTGGGCACAGTTTAAGAACCTCTTCGTCCGCAACTGGAAGGAAAAGCTGCTGGCCCTGGTGCTGGCCTTCCTCTTCTGGTTCATGATCAAAGGCCACGCCGCCCGCAGCAACATGCCCTACGGCTACAGCGGCGATCGCTACCCGCGCCCTGCCTCACGCCCGTGAGGAGCCGTCCTGCTCTCCGCGCCAGATCTTCAGCACTAGCCAGCCGGTCAGGATCACCACCAGCAGGGGCACGAGGCCGACCTTTAAGTTAGGCCCGATCCAGGGCAGCCAGCCTTTCTGGTAGGACATCAGGCCGCTGAACCACTTCAGGCCAAACACCCAGCCTGCGTGGAGCCCGATGCCTGCCCACAGCGAGCCGGTGCGCATCCGGGCCAGGGTGAGCACGCCTCCCACGGCGAAGAGCGTGGCAAACTCCGCCAGCAGGAAATCCACATCCCCGAAGCCTTTGGCGATCTGCCCCAGCACGGCAAAGCCGCTGGTCCAGACCACCTGGTCGTCGGCGATCTTCCAGCCTTCCGGCGGCTTCAGGAAGTGCACGATGGCAAAGACAAACGTGGCCCAGACGATGGCGGAACGGGAGGTCATCGTGCGGAGGAAGAGCCCGAGCAGCAGGGCGCGGAAGAAAAACTCCTCCACCACGCTGGCCCCCAGCGCGGCGGTGATCGGCGCTGAGAGCTTCCACCAGCCGGGGTCGGCGCGGAACTGATAGGCGCCCACCTGGAAAAAGGCGAAGCCCATGAGCAGCAGCAGCCCGGCGGCCAGGGCAAAGCCTGTCAGAGCCTGCTTCAGCCCCTGGCTCCAGGGTTTCCACGAAGGCAGCAGCGCACGATCCAGCTGCACGCTGCGCAGAAACGGCCAGATGAAGACCACGGCGCACACCAGCACCGCCCGGTTGAAGAACCGTGTGAAATGCGCCCGCTCGATGGCGCTGGCCAGGGCCTTGCCCAGCCCCGTCTGCCCCGCCGCCGATGTCTTGAGCCAGCCCAGCGCGCCGTGCCCCACGTCAAAAAGCACGGGGGCAAAGAGCGCCCCGCCGACCATCACGGCGAAAAGGTAGAGCAGCAGCTTGGGGAGCGCGGAGGAGTGACTGGGCTTGTCGGCTTGCATGAGCCGGATACTAGCGCATCCTCCGCGCACTCAATGACCAAAAACCAAGTCCACGAATGGCACGAGAACCGTGAAGAAGACGGCAAGAAGCGCTACTACCGCGCCTACTGGAACAGCCGTGCCTGGGTCTTCCGCAAAACGGAGCCGGAGGACGAGGACTGGGTGCCCATCGACAAGCCGGACAAGGAAATCTGGATCGCCCTGCGCGACGTCATCTTCCGCAAATACCAGCGCCGCCGCGTTCCCTTCCGCCTTCTGCAGAATGTGGATGCCATCCTCGAAGGCCTCGGGGTGAAGATCGAAGAGTGATCGGTCACGCCCGTATGGGAAGTTGACCTTGAAAAGCAGCTCCGGGTTTCGTTTCTCTCCTCCCTCACCATGAAAAAATACAACGTCGGCATCATCGGATACGGCTGGGCGGCGACCGCGCACATTGACGCGATCAACGCCAGCAAGCAGGCTCAAGTCACCGCCATCTACTCCTCCCGTCCTCTGGACAGCGCGGAGCTGAGCGCCAAGCACGGAGGCAAGATCAAGGCTTACCAGGACCTGGATGCCATGCTGGCCGATCCCGACATCCATGTCGTGGACATCACGAGCTATCCCAGCCAGCACCGCAATCAGGCGGTGGCCGCGGCGAACGCCAAAAAGCACATCATCCTGGAAAAGCCCATGGCCAACTCCCTCCAGGAAGTCCGCGAGATTGCCGCCGCCGCCAAGGCCAACGGCGTCAAAGGCTGCGTGTGCTTCGAGTGCCGCTTCTCCGGCCAGTTCACCGTCACCAAGGCGCTCATTGACCAGGGCCTGCTTGGCGACCTCCACTACGGCGAAGTCGATTACTACCACGGCATCGGACCCTGGTATGGCCAGTTCCGCTGGAACACCGGCAAGAAGGATGGCGGCAGCGCCCTGCTCACCGCCGGCTGCCACGCGCTCGATGCCCTGCTCATGGTCATGGGCAGCGAGGTGGAGAGCGTCACCAGCTTCAGCACCAAGTCCAAGAGCGACATCTTCGCCCCCTACGAGTACGACACCTCCAGCTGCACGCTGGTGAAGTTCAAGAATGGTGCCGTCGGCAAGTGCGCCGCCATCGTGGACTGCCTCCAGCCCTACTACTTCCACACCCATCTCGTGGGCAGCCAGGGCAGCCTGCTGGACAACAAGTTCCACTCCCACAAGCTGCACACCGACAAGAAGAGCTGGAGCAACCTCTCCATGCACATGCTCGACAGCGGTGACGTGGCCGACCATCCCTACCAGACCCAGTTCCAGGCCTTCTTTGATGCGCTTGATGAGGGCAAGGACATGCCCCTCACCAGCTTCCAGGAAAGCCTGCGCAGCTTCGAGGTCATCTTCGCTGCCGACCGCAGCGCCGAGCAGGGCGGTGTGCCCGTGAAGATCAGCGACCTCGGCTGATCACGCTCCATCCCATCCGCAGGGCAGGGCATCTGAAAGGGTGCCCTGCCTTTTTCGTGGCCGCTGTCTGGCTCAATTCTCCGGCGGTGCACCAGGAGTCAGCTGGCCCTGCTTCAGGCGCTGACGCAGGCGGCCCCAGAAGTCCTCGTCATCATCCGAAGGTCCTGCGGCAGGCAGGTTGGGCCGACCCGGCGTGCTGGGCAGCGTCGGCACCCGCACATCCACATCGGCATCACTGCGCGAATCCGCCAGCGACCGGCCATACGGTGCAAACAGGCCCATCGGGATCGGATACTTGGTCAGGCCGCCTTGCAGCACCCGGTGCTTGTTGATGAAGTCCGTCGGGCTGTAGTAGTTCGAATTGTCGCGGGCAAACTGGCTGCGGTTCATGCCGATCCGCAGGTTTTTGCGCATCTCAAAATGCAGGTGCACAAAGTACATGCCGTTGTTGCTGCCCATCGTTCCCACCAGCTGTCCTTTCTCCACGATCTGCCCCACCTTCACCACCCGCTGGTGCAGGTGCGCATACAGGCTGTCCACCATCGCGATCTGCCCCGTCGTCTCGCGATAGGCATGGCGCACGATCACGCAGTTGCCCCAGCCCACGCCCACGTTCTCGGAGATGATCACCACGCCGCGGGCGGTGGAGTAAATCGGCGCGCCCAGGTCGCTGTTGCCGCCGCCGCGGCCGTTCCAGTCCTCGCCGAGGTGGCCGTTCGGCCAGTAGCCGCGGGACTTGTAGTAGCCGTCGCCATTGGGCTTGCCGACCGGGAAATCAAACCCGTCCGCCAGCTGGCAGCGCACATAGCCTGAGGCGGCCTCCGCGCTGCCCGGCATCATCGAGGCCACAGCCAGCAGCAGGCAGGCGCCGCAGCGGCGCATGAGCAGGGAGAATGGGCTGCCGCCGGTCATGGCACGAACAGGTTGGAAAAGAAAAAGCCCGCTGCGGTCACCGCGGCGGGCTGGAAACCATCACTTCGCTTTCGGAGCTTCGGCAGGCGCTGCGGGGGCGGGCGCTGGTGCAGCAGGCGTCGTCGCAGCGGCCGGAGCCGGTGCGGGCGTGGCTGCCTTCGGAGCTTCAGGAGCCTTGGGGGCCTCCTTCTTCGCCGCATCGTCCGCCTTGGCGGGGGCCGCCGGGGCCTTCGTGTCAGCCGCCTTGGGAGCTTCCGCCTTCTTGGCGTCTGCCGGAGCCGCAGGGGCTGGGGTGGCAGGCGCGGCTGGTGCCGGGGGTGGCGGAGGCGGCTCTTCAAAGACCTTGGTGCCGGCGCTGCCAGCCTGCTTGCGTGTCGTCAGCACCGCCAGGGCCAGCGTCAGCACGAAAAGCGTCACTGCCAGATACACCGTGCCCTTCTGCAGCACGTTCGTGGTCTGGGCACCGACAAGCTGCGTCATGGCCGAATCTCCAAACGAAGCACCCAGACCCTCCTGGCGGGGGCGCTGCATGAGAACGATGAGGATGAGGAGAAGGCAGACGATGACTTCGACTACCGTGAGAATTCCGATCAGGATGTCCATAAGGGGCGCGGAATATGGGGGCCAACCCCTGTTTGGCAAGCTCCTTCTCGCCCCCCGGCGGCCCCGGTGCTCCTGTGGCCACCCCGCCTGTCCGGCCCCACCCGCCGCGGCCCGCGGCTACTTCGCCGCC
This sequence comes from uncultured Prosthecobacter sp., assembly GCA_937941745.1. Lineage (GTDB taxonomy): Bacteria > Verrucomicrobiota > Verrucomicrobiia > Verrucomicrobiales > Verrucomicrobiaceae > Prosthecobacter. The sequence goes on from CALDGV010000458.1 coordinate 7,528, forward strand.
GCCTTGGCGCCCTTCGGGGTCGGGCTCTTGGGATAGCGCACCACCTTCAGGTCATTCTTCTGCGGCGCGCCTG